>DATGEF010000746.1:0-2392 GCA_035310405.1 Chloroflexia bacterium
AGGGGCGCCCCAAGGCGCCCCTTTTGTCGTGCCCGGTTAGCCCGCCGGAGGTGGCGCGCCCGGCCCGCCCCCGCGCACGGGTTGGGCCGTGGCCATCGACTCACCCAGGTCGCCGCCCGCCCGCCAGCGGCGCACGCGGGCTGTGATCTCGGCCTGCGGCGGGCCCGGCGTGGTGTCGATCCAGATCCAGGCGGGGTCGCGGCGGAGCCAGGTGTACTGGTGGCGCACGAAGGCGTGCGTATCCCATTTCAGCCGCTGCAGGGCCGCCTCCAGGGGGACCTCACCCCGCAGGTAGGGGGCGAACTGCTGGTAGCCGAGCCCGGTCATGGCCGGCAGTTCCCAGCCGTAGCCGCGGGCCAGCAGGCCGGCCACCTCGTCAACCAGCCCATCGGCGACCTCGCGCTCCACGCGGGCGTCGATGCGGCGATGGAGCACGGCGCGGTCGGCCCCCAGGGCCAGGCGGCCGACCCGGTAGGGCGGTAGCGCTTTGCCCTGCTGCTCCGAGAACGGGCGGCCGGTGAGGTAAATCACTTCGAGGGCGCGCACCAGGCGGCGGGTGTTGCCGGGCAAGATGCGCGCTGCGGCGGCCGGGTCGCGCGTGCCCAGCTCGGCATGGAGCGCCGCCGGGCCCTCGGCCGCGGCGCGGGCCTCCAGGCGGGCGCGCAGGGCGCGATCGGGCGCGACTTCCGGGATCTGCCACCCCTCCAGCACGGCCGCGAGATAGAGCGGCGTGCCGCCGGCCAGCACGGGCAGCCGGCCGCGGGCGTGAATGCCCGCGATGGCCGCGTAGGCCTGGGCCTGATACCGCGCCAGCGTGAAGGGCTCGTCCGGGTCGACCAGGTCGATCAGGTGGTGGGGCACGCGTGCCCGCTCCCAGGGCCAGGGCTTGTCGGTGCCGATATCCATCCCCCGGTAGACCTGGCGCGAGTCCGCGGTGACCACTTCGCCGTCGAAGACCGTAGCCAGGTGCAGGGCCAGGGCACTTTTGCCGACGCCGGTGGGGCCGCCCAGGGCCAGCAGCGGCGGAAGAAGAGCCGAGTCCATTCAGGGAGGGGGCGCGGCCATGGCCAGCAGTAGGACCTGCCGAGGGCGGGGCCCGTCCAGCTCGACCAGGTAGAGACGCTGCCACGTGCCGAACGCGAGCGCGCCCTGGACCACAGGCAGCACCTTCGACTCGCCGAGGATCGCGCCCAGGAGGTGATCCTTCGGGTGCGCGGGCCCGGCGTGGAGATGGGTATAGGGCAAGTCCGGGAAGGACTCCAGCGCCAGCAGGAAATCATGCGCGAAGCCCGCGCCGGCTACGTCGTTGACGACGAGCGCGGCGGTGGTGTGCTGCACAAAGACCAGGCACAGGCCTTCCCGGAGACCGCTCTGCTGGACGAAGCCTGCTACCGAGTCGGTGATGTCGATCAGCTCGCGCTTGCGGTGGGTGGGGATGGTCAATCGCGTGTGCATGGCGCTTTATTATACCATACGCGGGGTTTGGGGGTTGGGGGTTGGGAGTCAGTATGAGGAACTAGCCTCTCCGTTCGCCGGCATCCCGGGCTGTGGGAGCGGGCTCCATCCGCGCGAACTTAAGACCGGGCTCGTCCTCTGGCGCGCTAGTGGGAGTAGGGGCGGGTCTCAGACCCGCCTGTTGACGGGCCGCCCAAGCCCCCCAGCGGCCCCGGCACCGACCCGCACGCTGCCGACCAAGCGGGTCTGAGACCCGCTCCTACACCGACCGAGTCACCCTCGGCGGCTTATGTTCGCGCGGATGGGAGCGGGCTCTGTCCCGCGATAGTGGGGCGCGTATCCAGCTTCCGTGCGCTCGCCGCCGGCATCAGTGCGGGTGTAGAATGTAGTAGGAAATAGTCGCAGTACAAAACAAACTGAGGAGGAACATTGAAAAATCGGCTCGTTCAAGGTCTCAGTCTTTGCGTACTCATCGGCGCTACCATCTTGGGGGGCTGTGGAACGCCGGCCGTGCCGGCTTCCGCCCCGCTGGCCACGGCCGTGCCCCCTGTCGCCGAAGCGGTGCCCATCTACCCCCATGCCCGCGAGGTGACGCACGACCTCCAGGGCGCGCCGCAGAAACAGACCATCGTCTTCAAAACTGATGATTCCCAAGCCACACTGGACTTTTATCAAGCGGCCCTGGAGGCGCGGGGCTGGGTCAAGCCCTTAGACCTCACCCGCCAACCGACGCGCCCCCCGCGGCCGACCGACAACTCGGATACCTATTTTTGGGCCGACCCCACCGGCCAGGCCTCCTGGAAACTGATGCTCACGATTGATTTCTGGGTCGACTCGGGGGCGCATATCACCATTGAGCGCTGGCCCGTGTTGGATAAGATGCCAATCTATCCGGGCGCCCAACAAGTGGCCACGCACGTCGCAACCACGGGGTCGG
>DATGEF010000747.1:0-2685 GCA_035310405.1 Chloroflexia bacterium
CCTTCAGCGTGCGTTGTTGCCGGGTGGCCAACTGATCCAGGCGACTGAGCACCAGGCTGTGCAGGCTGGCGGGCAATTCGACCGCCGCCAGCGCCGCCGGATCTGCGGGGTCCACCCCTTGCTCGACCAGGTAGCTCGCCAGTTCTTCCAGGTAGAAGGGGTTGCCCTGCGCCCGCGCCGCCAGCCGCTCCACGGCCGCCCGCGGCACCGGGGTGTCCTCCGGCAGCAGCCAGGCCAGCCGATCCGCCAGCAGCCGCGTGGCCTCCTCCGGCGGCAGCGCCCGCAGCGCGACTTCCGTGAAGTGGGGCAGGGCGGTCACACGGGGGGCTTGCAGCCGGGCGATCGCCGGGGGGCGGTAGGCCACCAGTAACGCCACGGGCAGATCGGCGATCGCCCGGCCGGCGGCTTCCAGCAGATCATGGGACAGCGGGTCGAGCCAGTGGGCGTCCTCGATCACCAGCAGCAGGGGCCCGCGGCGCGCCCGCCCCCGTAGCAGGTCGAGCAGCAGTGCCTCTCGTGATTCCTGGCGCAACTGCTCATCCATGCTCGCCGTCAAGGCCGTGTCGGGCAAGGGCAGGCCCAGCACGGCGCCTAACAGCGGCACGCGCGCGACCAGCGCCGGGTCCACGGCCGCGACGATCTGCACCACCTGGGCCTGCTGCGCCGCCAGGTCGGCGCCGGCCGCGAGGTCGAAGAACGCTTGCCAGATCCCCTGCCAGGCCAGGTACGCGGTATTGATGCCATACGATTGGGCGGCCGCGCCATACACCGCCCAGCCCGCCCCCTGGCAGGCACGCCACGCCTCGGCCGCCAGCCGGGACTTCCCGATCCCCGCCTCGCCGGTGATGCCGACCACTTGCCCCTGCCCCGCCCGCACCCGCGCCAGTAGGGCGCGGATCTGGGCCTGCTCGGCGGCGCGGCCGACCAGCGGCCCGCTGGCGCGCAGATCAGGCAGGCGCAATGGGGCAGGGGCCGCCGGATGCAGCGCGTAAACCGCGATCAACTCGCGTTGGCCCTTCACCGCGATGGGCGGCAAGCTGGTCCAGGCTACGTGCTCCGCCGTGGCGGCCTGCACCGCCACGCTCGCCAGCACCTGCCCCGGGGCGGCGCCCTGCATCAACCGCGCGGCCAGGTTCACTTCGTTGCCCTGCACCCCGTAGGTGCGCCGGGTGGCGCTGCCATACGCGCCAGTCCGCATTACCCCCTGGCTCAAACCAATTTGCACCGTCGTGATGCCGAGGTCGGCGCGCGGGGTCGCCAGCTCCGCGGCGGCCGCCACCGCGCGCCGGGCGTCGTCTTCGTGGGCGCTGAGCGCCCCCCAGGCGGCACACAGGTAATTGCCTTTATCGCCCACCGTCAGATTAAGCAGGGCGCCGTCGGTGCGGCCGACGACATGCTGCACCCAGCGGATATAGCCGTCCAGCTGCGCCCCGGCGCCGGGATCGGCGTCGTAGTCCAGCCCCCCAAAGCGCAGGAAGCAGGCCACAGCGGGCCGCAGCTCGGTCAGGAACTCGCCATGCCCCGCGAGCAAGCGCGCGTAGACTGCCGCCGGCAGCCAGGGCCGTAGCGCCTCCGGCGCCAATGCGGAAACCCGCAGGGTTCCCCTTGTGGGTTGCGGAGTGCGGAATGCGGAATAGATCGGACTTTCCTCCACCGTGAGCACCTGGTCTGTTGGATGGAGCACGGCGAACCGCTCGCCCGTCGCCGGGTCGGTGCGCCATTCCGCAACCCACAAGGGGAACCCTGCGGGTTTCCGCACTCCGCACTCCGCACTTGTGGAGGCGTCCACGACGACCTCGCCGGGCGCGGCGAGGTGTTCCGCGGCGGCCATGCGCTGCACGGTGCCCCCGGCCAGCACTTCGAGCACCTGCACCGCGGGGTCGCCGACCAGGAAGCGGCGGGCGGGGCCGCTGGCCACGGCGACTTTCAAGGCCAGGCGTAGCGTGCCAGCGCCCGCGGGGTGGGGCAGGGCGGCGAAGGCGGCCATCGCCGCCTGTTGCGCGAGGGCGCAGGCGACCGCGCACCCCGCGCCGGGGGCGGCGGCGCGGCGCGCCGGCGCGGGGCGCGCGTCGTCGAACCAGCAGGTGATGGCGTCGCCGGCGAAGCCGATCACGCTGCCGCCGTAGTAGTCCACGGGAGCGATGAGGGCGGCGTAGACGGCATTGATCTGGTCCGTGAGAGCTTCGCCACCCCGGCGGGGGCCGAGGGTGGTGGTCAGGGCGGCGGTGAGCGGCATAAAGCCGGAGATATCGGCGAAGAGGGCCGCGCCGGTGCAATGATCGGGAAGGGAGAGCCCGGCGGCGAGGGCGGCGCGGCGGTCCTGGGGCAGATAGGCTAGCAGCGAGTCCATAGCAACCTCACCGCCTAAGCTAACCACATCGCCCCGCCTCTGTCAAGGCCCGCCCCGCTGGCGCCCGGGATGGCGGCCCGGGCGCCAGCGGGGCGGGGCCCGCGGGCCGCTAATGCTGGATGGGTTGCAGCGGCAGGGGGTACGGGGAGCCCTGGGTCGTCGCGTCCTGGATCACGGGCGGTCGGGGCTGCTGCGTGAAGTCGAACGCGTCGAGCATGTCGTGGGCGTTGGTGTCGCGGGCCGTCAGCGTGGTCACGCCGTAGCGCTCCTCCACGATGCGCAGCCAGGACTCGAACGAGTAGGTGCTGTGGTCGATATAGCCCTGCTTGGCGTAG
>DATGEF010000748.1:0-5444 GCA_035310405.1 Chloroflexia bacterium
ATCCAAAATCCAAAATCCATTGGCACATTTCTAGCGCCAAAATGTGATAGTAATTATAGAGCACCACAACGAGGGCGGCCCGGGCGCGGAAGGAGGGGTGGGGATGGGGGAGGCGGGAGCGGCGGGGGTGGGCGTGGAGGGCGGGCGGGCGGCGGGGGACCGCGCGGGGGTCTATGTGGACCTCTGGGCGGAGGCGGTGCTGGCGCGGCTGGCGGCGTTGCCGGCCGGGGCGCCCGCCCTGGACGGGGAGATCGACGCCCTGCGCGCCCTGTTGCGCGCGGTGGCGGCCGATACGGCCCTGGCGCCGGTCGAGCGGCTGGCGGCGTTCTGCAAAGGCGTCGACTGCCTGGGCCGGCTCTACCGGGTGCAGCACGTGCTGGCCCCCAGTGGCGCGCCCGGCGGCGCCGAGGCCGCACTCGACGCGGTCCTGGCCGAGCTGGGCCTTACGTAGTAGGCAGTAGGCAGTAGGCAGTAGGCAGTGAGACGGGTAGGCGGTAGGCAGTAGGCAGTAGGCAGTGAGACGGGTAGGCGGTAGGCAGTAGGCAGTAGGCAGTGGAGACGAGTAGGCGGTAGGCGGTAGGCAGTAGGCAGTGTGACGAGTAGGCAGCGGGACGAGTAGGTAGGCGGTAGGGAGACGAATGGGTGGCGGCGGTGGGGCGGCGGTGGTAGGTAGAGATATGCGGGAATGGGCGGCTAACTCACTGCCTACTGCCTACCGCCTACTGCCTACTCGTCTGCCTACTGCCTACTACGTCAGGTAGGGAGACACGGGAGTGGGCACAATAGCTACCTGCCACTCGTCGTACTGCCTACTGCCTACTGCCTACTGCCTACTAGGGAGGCACAATGACCCACGGCGCGATGCAGGCGGTGTTGAGCGAGTTCGGGCAGTTCTCCGCGGCGTGTTATCCGCGGCGGCGGCTGCGGCGCTACCAGCTGGAGGCGGCGGCGCCCGTGCTGGCCGCGGTGGCGGCGCGGGCCGGGGGGACGTTTGTGGTCCAATTCAGCCGGCAGGCGGGCAAGGACGAGCTGTTGGCGCAGCTCCAGGCGTTTTTGCTGGCCCGCTACCGGCGGCGGGGCGGCGCGATCGTGATGGCCACGCCGACGTTCAAGCCGCAGGCGCTGGTCAGCCGGCGGCGGTTGGCGGCGCGGCTGGCCACGCCGCTGCACCCGGGCGCCGCCAGCCGCAGCGGCTACTTGCTGACCTGCGGGGCGGCCTCGGCGGCCTTTTTGTCGGCCGGGGGCCAGGCCCACGCGCGGGGCGAGACGGCCGACCTGCTGCTGCTGGCCAACGAGGCGCAGGATATCGCGCCGGAGCGCTGGGATGCCGTGTTCGCCCCGATGACGGCGAGCACGAACGCGCCCGTGGTGATCAGCGGCACGCCCTGGGCGGCTGGATCGCTGCTGTCGCGGGAGACGCAGATCGCGGCGGCCGGGCGCGGGCCGGCGCTGCTCGTGCAGGCCGATTGGCAGCGGGTGGCCGCGGAGCTGCCGGCCTATGGCGACCATGTGCGGGCCCGCATCGCCCAGCTGGGCGCGCAGCACCCGTTCATCCAGTCCGAGTACGAACTGCGCGAGCTGGACGCGGCGGGCGGCCTCTTCCCCGCGGCGCGGCAGGCGCAGATGCACGGCGATCACCCGCGGCAAACGGCAGCCACGCCGGGGCATGTCTACGCGCTGCTGATCGATGTGGCCGGCGCCGACGAGGACGCGCCCCCCGCCCCGGCCGCGGCGGCCCGCGAGGCGCGCCGCGACAGCACCGCGCTCACCGTGGTCGCGGTCGATCGGGCGACGGTGCAGGACGACCTGGTGCGCAAGCCGACCTACCGCGTGGTCGATCGGCGGCTCTGGACCGGGACGGCGCACAGTGCCCTGCTGCCGCAGCTGCTCCACCTGGCGCGGACGGTCTGGCAGGCGCAGTATGTCGTCATCGACGCGACCGGCATCGGCGCCGGGCTGGCCTCGTTTCTGCGGGCGGCGCTGGCGCCGGGCTGCCCGGTGTGGCCCTTCGTGTTCAGTGCGCCCAGCAAGAGCGAGCTGGGCTGGGCCTTCCTGGCCGCGATCGAGTCGGGCCGCTACCAGGACTACGCCGACGACGGCGCGGCGGACACGCGGCTCTACTGGCAGCAGGTGCAGGCCTGTACCTACGCCGTGACCCCGGGGCCGGGCAAGCTCCTGCGCTGGAGTGTGCCGGCCGCCCGCGGCCACGACGACCTGCTGGTCAGCGCGGCCCTGGTCGGCGCCCTCGACGCCCACCCCTGGCAGCCCCGCCGCGCCACCGGCCGGACGAGACAGTCCTGAGTTAAAAGTCCTGAGTTAAAAGTCCGAAGGGGGCGCGCGGCATTGTTTGGCCTTGTAGGGGCACGGCACGCCGTGCCGCGGTGGGGAGCGGGGCGGCCCCCGTATGGCGTGGGGAGCCCCCCGGCCGCGCTCCCGCCCAGGGCACGGCACGCCGTGCCCCTACTACCCAAGACCGCCGTCGCGCGCGTAAGGGGGGACTACACATCCGCCCTGCCTTCTCGCTGCAAAACTATGACGGATACCCGTCCGAAGGGACGATAGCAGCCCTGTACACTCAGGACTTTTAACTCAAGACTTTCCACGCAGGACTGCGGCCAGGCCGGCTAAAACACTTTTAACTCAGGACTTTTAACTCAGGACTTTCCACTCAGGACTTCGGAAAGGAGAGCGCGATGGTCGACAGGGTCATGAGCCCGGCGGGGGCGCCGCTGGGGGGCGGGGGCGGGCTGGCGCAGCTGCCGGCGGCGCAGACGGTGCATAGCCTGAGCCGCCTGGTGCGCTATCAGCAGTACCGGGCCTTCTATAATGGCGACCAGTGGGACGATCTGCCCGCGCCGGGGGAGCGGCGGCTGACGTTCAATTACGCCCGCGTCTTTATCAACAAGGCGGCGTCGTACTTGATGGGCAAGCCGGTGGGCTACCTGGCCACGGCGACCGGCGGCCGGCCGGGGCCGCGCAAGCAGGCGGCCGCGCGCGTCGTCGAGGCCTACCTGGCCGAGGTCGCCGCCTTCAACACCCTGGCCGCGCTCGACCTGGACACGGCGATTGCCGCGGGCACGCTCGGCGACGGCGCCTGGACGGTGCGTTGGGACCCGGTCGCCCGGCTGCCCCGCGTCACCGCGGTCGACCCCCTGGGGCTGGACGCGCGCTGGCGGGCCGACGACCTGCAAACGCTGCTCTGGCTACGCCAGACCTACTGGACCTGTGCGGCCGAGCTGACCCCCGCGCAACGCGGGCGGCGGGCGGCCGGCGGCGGGGGGCCGGACGATCCCTACCGCCCGTTGCGGGCGCGCGAGGAGTGGACGCCCCAGGCCTGGGCGCTCTATGTCGACGACGTGGCGGTGGACGGGGGGCCGAACCCCTACGGCCAGATCCCCTACATCCTGTTCCCGAACCTGCGCGTGCCGGGCGAGTTCTGGGGCGAGGGCGACTTGGCCGACCTGCTGCGCCTGCAGCGCGAGCTCAACGCGCGGCTGAGCATCTTCAGCCGCATCCTGGAGGTGGCCGGCAACCCCGTCGCCGTGGTCACCGGCGCCGACGCGGACAGCACCGAGACGCTCAAGCTGGGGCCGAACCAGCTCTGGACGCTGCCCGAGGGGGCCAAGGCCGAAGTGCTCGACCTGCTCAAGGCGGGCGGGGCCGACGCCCACCTGAAGTATATCGACACGGTCTACCGGGCGCTGCACGACATCAGCGAGATGCCGCGCACCTCGTTCGGCGACAGCAGCCATAGCCGGCAGGCGCGCTCCGGGGTGGCCCTGGAGATCGAGCTCCAGCCGCTGCTGCACAAGCTGGCCCGCAAGCGCGCCTACTTCGGGACCGCGCTGGAGCGGCGCGCGGCGCTCATCCTGGCCATCGCGCGGGTGCATGGCGTCGCGCTGCCGGCCGTGCGCCTGACCCTGGCCTGGCCGCCGGTGCTGCCGCAGGACCGCACGACGCTGGTCCAGCAGGAGGTCCAGCTGGTGGCGGCGGGCATCCACCCGCCGACGCTGGCCATGGCCGCGCTGAACGACCCGGACCCGGACCAGCAACTGCTGCAGGTGCTGGCCGAGGCCCGGCAGCTCCAGCAGGCCGGCCTGGGCGCCCGGCCGCACCCGCCGGCCGCGGGGGGAGGAGGCGATCCCGCATGGTGACCCTAGCGGAGTTGCGCGCCGCGCTGCGGGCCAGCCTGATCGACCTGGAGAGCCCGCCGCTCTGGCCGGACGCCGTGCTGGATGGCTGCCTGGACGAGGCGATCGCGGCGCACAGCTACCTGTTCCCCTGGCCGACTACGGTCGTCTTCGACGTGGCCCCGGGCGCCCAGTTGTTCGTGGTCTACCCGCTGATCACGGCGGGGCCGGGCCCGCCAGGCTATGGGCCGGCGCCGCTGCTGCCGTCGGCGGCCGCGGACCTGATCAGTATCCAGGCGGTCGAGCTGCCGCTCGGCACGCCGGTGCCGCCGGACCCCTGGCAGAGCACGGACCCGGCGAACTCGGGCAGCGGGCGCTACCGGCAGGGCTACCGCTGGCGGGCCAACCTGCTGCAGTTGCGCAACCCGGCCAGCGGCCCGGAGGTGGGGCCGGGCCGGCTGCGGCTGGCGATCCTGCAAACCTACTGGCGGCCGGCCGCGCCGGCGGACGTCTGGAACGGGCCGGCGGGCGACCAGAGCCTGCTGATCTTGCTGGCCAAGCGCGCGGCCTACCAGCTCCTGGCCGAGTGGCAGGCGCGCACCCAGGGCCTGACCCCGGCGACGGTGCCGGGCCCCGGCCTGAACCTGCATCTCGCCATCCCGCCGATCCTGGCCGCGCTGGAGGTCCAGATCGCGCGGGCTATCACGCTCCGCCAGCAGCGCAACACCCGCTCGCGGGCGCTGGATATTTGACGAGTCGTCAGTCGTCAGTCGTCAGTGGTCAGCGGACGAGCGGTCAGGCGTCAGGCGTCAGGCGTCAGACGGCAGTGCGACGGACGAGGGCGGCGGGCGGATCGCTGACCGCTGGCTCGATTTTCGATTTTCGATTTTGGATTGTGGATTGTGGATTGTGGATTGGGCGACGCGGGATTGGTGATCAAGGCCCAATGACCCACCAACTCAAAACTCAAAACTCAAAACTCGTCCCGACCGCTCGTCCGCTCGTCGGTAGGAGCGGGCTCTGTCCCGCGATGGGGGGGCGCGGACCCAGCGCCTGTTCACGGCTTGGCGATCTAGACCCGCCCCCCAGCGCGGAGGAGGGCCCGACGGAGTGCGGAATGCGGAATGCGGAGTGCGGAGGGCGAATCGCTGACCGCTCGTCCGCTGACCGCTGACCGCTCGTCCGCTCGTCCGCTGACGACTGACGACTGACGACTGACGACTGACCGCGCGTCTGTGGGAGAGGGCTCTGCCCTCGAAGCTCTAGCCGCGCGGGTGGGCCGACGGAGTGCGGAATGCGGAGTGCGGAGTGCGG
>DATGEF010000749.1:0-14990 GCA_035310405.1 Chloroflexia bacterium
CCGCCCGCGGCACTTTTAACTCAGGACTTTGGACTCAGGACTTCGTCCCGCCCGCGGCACTTTTAACTCAGGACTTTGGACTCAGGACTTCGTCCCGCCGGGGGCGGCAGCTGCAGCGTATCGCGGATGCGCAGCCATTCCAGGATATGGGCGCGCGTCAGCATCCCCACCAGGTGGCCCGTGGGATCGATCACCGGGAGCTGGTCGAAATCGCCGGAGCCGAGGAATTGCAGCGCGCGGCCCAGGTCCTCGTCGGGCCGCACCACCCGCAGCTGGCTCACGGGAGTCATGACCTGGTCCACACGGGTGCTGGGCCATTGCTCCTGGGGAATATCCTTGATATCGCCCAGCGTGACGAGGCCCACCAGGTGCCCATCCTGGGTGATGGGCACGGCGCGCAGATTATAGGGCAGCAGATACTGGCTCAGGAGCTGGGCCAGCGAGAGCGCTGGCGGGCCCGCCGGGGGAGCCGGCTCCATCACCTGCCCCACTTGAATACTGCGCAGCGTCTCGCGCATCATGACACCCGCCACGCCCTGTTGCGCGCCGTTCAGCAAAAACCAACCGATAAACGCCGTCCAGAGCCCGCCGAAGTCGCCCAGGAAGAAGCTCTGGTAGAGGCCCCAAAAGATGAAGCCATAGGCCACCAGCTGTCCCAGGCCCCCCGCGATGCGCGTCGCCCGCGCAAAATCGTGGGTCAGGCCCCAGACGATCGCGCGCAACACGCGCCCGCCGTCGAGCGGGAACCCCGGGATCAGGTTGAACAGGCCGAGCAAGAAGTTGATGAAGGCCAGGTATTGCAACACCGCGGCGGCCGCCGCCCCGGGCTGATGCACCGGCGGCGTCACCAGCAAGGCCAGCCCCCAGAAGACCCCAGCCAGGACCAGGCTGGTGAGGGGCCCCACCACCGCGGTCAGAAACTCGGTGCTGGCGGTCTCCGGCTCCTGCTCGATATTCGAGACACCGCCGAAGATGAAGAGGATAATATCGCGCACTTTGAGGCCACGCGCCTGGGCCATAAACGAGTGGCTCAGCTCGTGTAGCAGCACCGAGGCGAACAACAGCAGGGCCGCGATCAGCCCCAGAATCAGGTAGGTCGGCGCGCCGGCGCCCGGGATCTGCAGCGGGAAATAGCCGGCGGCCAGCTGGATGGTGAGCAGCAGCACCACCACGATCCAGCTCCAGTGCGCCTTGATCGCGATGCCCCCGATGGACATAATCTTGAAAACGCCTTTATCCATCGTCTGCCCCTCCTGTGTCTGCCCCTCTGATGCGGTGGGTAGCGGCCGCGTACTGTTGCAGCAGGACTCGTGCCCGCCGATCCAATACCGTGTATAATGCCAGGGCCCGGGGAGATCGAAGCCTGGTCTGACCGCAGTATCCAGCACGCACGAGGAGGTAGTTGCATGTACATCGCGATCCGTAAATACCAGGTAGATACTCAGGCCAGGAACGAAGTAACGCGCCAGGTCCGCGAGGGTTTTGTGCCGATCGTCAGCGCGACGGCGGGCTTCCGCGGGTATTATTGGCTCCAGGCGGAGGATGGGTCGATGCTCAGCATCAGTCTCTCCGACGACAAGGCCGGCGCGGACGCCTCGATCGACGAGGCCAAAGATTCGTCGCCGAGCGCCTGGCGAAGCTCCTGCCGCACCCGCCCCAGGTCACCGAGGGTAGGGTGCTCGTGCATAAAGTCGGCTAAGGCAGCAATCAATTATGCCGAAGCGGAGACCCGGCGGCTGAAGCCGCGGCAACGCCGGGCCAAGCCCGCCTGCGCGGGCTGACGGGCGGGCGCGGGGTCCTGCCATACCCCCGGAGGCCGCGATCCCGGACTGTAGGAGCGGGCTCTGTCCCGCGATGCCGCCCCAGGATGCGGCCGGGGAACGCCGGATCGCTGGGAGCGGGCCGGGCCGGACCAGATGTAGCTCGCCATCCGCGGCGCGCCCCGCCTCCGCGGGGCGGAGCCCACTCCTACCGACACGTATTTCGCACTCCGCCTTCCGCCTTCCGCACTCCGCAATCAGGGCCGCGCCAGAACCCGCGCCTGGGGCCGGGGCCAGGCCGCCCGGAGAGCACCAATGTTGCGGATCAACCGCCCCTCGGACTGTGGGAGCGGGCTCGGCCCTCGAAGTACTCGCCTCCTGACCAAGCCCACGATCGGCGCCCCTGCCCCCACCTGATCCACGCCCCTTCCTCCGGCACCTGGCCCGCCCCACCTCCGTCCAGCCCGCGCAGGCGGGCGGCGCCCGGCGTTGCCGCGGCTTCAGCCGCCGGGCGGCCCACCCCCGGCCCGTGCCCCCTGGAGCCGGCCACCCCCTTCCGCTTTTGTCGCGGCGCCGCGTATAATCGAGGGGGCGGTATCCACACACATCACGCCATACGCATCACACATCGGAGGAGGGTGAAATGCCGGCAAATGAGGCAGCAACACCTAAACTGCATACCTTGATCACCGGGCTCGCGCTGGGCGAGTCGCCGCGCTGGCACGAGGACCGGCTATGGCTCGCCGACTGGGGCGCACGGGAGATCCTGGCCGTCGATCGCGCTGGCCAGCGCGAGGTCATCGTCCGCGCCCCGAGTATGCCTGTGTGCTTCGATTGGCTGCCGGATGGCCGGCTGCTGCTGGTATCCGGGCGCGAGGGGCGGCTCCTGCGCCGGGAGCCCGACGGGACGCTGGTGACCCATGCCGACCTGCGCGGCCTCTCGCCCCATCCCTGGAACGACATCGTCGTGGACGGGCGGGGCAACGCCTATGTCGACGCCATCGGCTTCGACTTTCCCGCCGGCCCGGTGGCCCCCGGCATCCTCGCGCTGGTCACCCCGGACGGCGAGGTGCGGCAGGTCGCCGAGGGCGTCGAGTTCCCCAACGGCCTGGTCGTGACCCCCGACAACGCGACGTTGATCCTCGCCGAGTCCTACGGCCATCGGCTCACCGCGTTCGATATCGCGGCGGACGGCAGCCTGGCGCACCGGCGGGTCTGGGCCGAACTCGGCGCGGGGACGCCCGATGGCATCTGCCTCGACGCCGACCAGGCCATCTGGTACGGGGACGTGCCCAACCAGCGGTGCGTGCGCGTGCGGGAAGGAGGCCAGGTGCTGCAGACGGTCGCCCTGGACCGCGGCTGCTTCGCCTGCATGCTCGGGGGCGCGGACCAGCGGACGTTGTTCCTGGTGGCCGCCGAGTGGGGAGGGCCGGCGAGCATGACGGGCGGGCGCCGCACGGGCCAGGTGCTCACCCTGGAGGCGCCCGCGCCCCACGCCGGGTGGCCCTAGGGGGCTAAGCTGGGCGGCGGCCCACCATTGCACGCCGGACCCGCTGCTGCTATAATTTAAGCAGATACCGCGCGGCTCCCGGCCGGGCCGCTGCGGGAAGAGGGGCAGCCATGCAGGCAAGAGAGGATCGCGATTCGATCGGCGACCGCCGGCGGCGCCGTGCCCTGCGCCTGCTGTTGGCGCTCGGCTGCGCGCTGGTCAGCTTCGGCTGCATGACGTTGCCCGCCGGCGCGACCGGCGGCCCCAGCCCCCAGCCCAACCCCGCCACGCGCCCGCCCGACTCCCCCGCCGCCGCGGCCGTGGCGCCGATCGGCTCCCCCCTCATCCTCTGGGTGGTGGGCAGCGGGGGCCTGGCCCTGCTGGTGGTGTCGAGCGGCCTGATCCTGCTGCGTGTGCGCCGGGGCCGGCGCGCCGCCGCCCCCGCGCCGGCCCCGGCCGCGGCCCTGACGCCCTTCCAGCACGCCCAAATGGAGCAGGCGCGGCTGCGCGGCGCCGTGGCGGCCGGGCAGATCACGCCCCAGCAGTACACGGCGGCGATCGCCGCCATGCGCATCCAGGACCCCGACGGGCGCTACTGGTTACTGGGGGTGGACGGCTGCTGGTACATGCATGATGGCCACGCCTGGCGGCGGGCCGACCCGCCTTGAGGGGAGTTGCCAGAGGGGAAGTAGGTGGATCCGATTAGCGCAGGGCTTCCCAGGTCGCGCGGTCAATGCCCGCCAGCACCGGGATCGGGAGCCGCCGGCGGAACCGCGCCGTGATCCAACTATCGAGCACCGCCGCCAGCTCGGCTTCACACGCCGCGCGGGTCGGTTCATTGGCGAGCACGCCGCGCAGCGCGGGAATCTCCCCGTAGATCGTACCGTCCGCATAGGGCCTATACACCGCTTGCTGCAAGGCCGCCGCGATATACGCCGCCCGCTGGTACGTGTCGGGGCGGCCGGCGCGGTGCTGAGCCGCCCGTACACTGCGCTGCTGCTTTGTCATGGCGCCTCCGCCCTCCTAATAAACGCGATAAACGCGTGTTTACCCTCCCAGGGATTGCAGTATAGCACATCGCGATAAAGCAGCGCAATAGGCCAAAGGTCCCCTTGCCGCAAACCGCTGGCCCCCCACCGGGCGGCTGTGCTATAATATCCCAGAGACTGCAGATGCCGCGAGGATGCACCGCCACTATGCCGACCCCCATCATCGTCGTCGGGCTGGGCCCGGGCGCCTGGGCGCAGGTCACCCTGGAAGCCCAGGCCGTGCTCGCCGCCGCCGAGACGGTCTGGCTGCGCACGACCACCCACCCCACGACCGCCCACCTGCCCGCCCACCTGCACGTCGAGAGCTTCGACTACCTCTACGCGCGCGAGGCCACCTTCGGCGCCATCTACCATCAGATCGCCGCCACCCTGATCGCCCAGGCCACGGACGCAGTAGGCAGTAGGCAGCAGGCAGTAGGCAGGGACGAGCCAGTCGTCAGTCGCCAGTCGTCAGTCGTCAGGGACGAGCCAGTCGTCAGTCGTCAGTCGTCAGTCGTCAGCGAGGTGGGGGCGGATGAGGGAGCAGGGGGCGGGGATCCGGGGGCGGGGAACGATTCTAGGAGCGCCAATAACCCCGTTCTCAATCCAAAATCCAAAATCCAAAATCCAAAATCCAATCGTCCAAAATCCAAAATCGAATCCCCGTTGGTCTACTGTGTGCCCGGGCACCCGCTGGTCGGCGAGGCGTCGGTGCGCCACCTGCTGGGCGCGGCGCGGGCGGCCGGCGTGCCGGTGCGCATCGTCGCCGGGCTGTCGTTTCTGGAGCCGGTCTGTACCGCCCTGGAGCTCGACCCCCTGCAGCAGGGCCTGCAGATCCTCGACGGCGCCGAGCTGCTCGGCGTCGGCGCCCATGATCCGGCGCCGGGCGCCGAGCCCTTCTATTTCAGCCCCTACCCGCTCCCGGTGCCGCCCGCGGCCTTCCCGACCCTGCAGGGCCTCAGCCCGCTCCTGCCCGCGCTGATCACCCAGGTGTATAGCGACCACGGCGCGGGTGCGATCAAGCTGGCCCTGCTCGAAAAATACCCGCCCGACCACCCGGTCCGCCTGGTCATGGCCGCCGGCGTGCCGGGCCAGGAGCGCGTGATCGCCGTGCCCTTGGCCGAGCTCGACCACGGCCACCAGATCGATCACCTGGCCTGTGTCTACCTGCCGCCCCTGGAGCCGCTGGCCCACCCCCGCGAGCTCGACGCCCTGATCTACCTGATGGGCCGCCTGCGTGGCCCCGGCGGCTGCCCCTGGGACCGCGAGCAGAGCCACGCCTCCCTGCGCCGCTACCTGCTCGAAGAGACCTACGAGGCCGTCGACGCCATCGACGCGGGCGACCCGGCCGCGCTGGCCGAGGAGCTGGGCGACGTCCTGCTGCAGGTCGTCTTCCACGCCCAGATCGCCGCCGCCGCCGAGGAGTTCACCCTGGGCGACGTCGTGCAGGCGATCGTCACCAAGCTGGTGCGCCGCCACCCGCACGTGTTCGGCAGCGCCGCGGTGGCCGACGCCGCCGGCGTGGTCGCCAACTGGCAGACGATCAAGGCGGCCGAGCAGCAGGCCCACGCCGCCGCCGGGGGCGCCGCGGCCGTCGACGCCGACCTCGAAGTGACCGGCCTCTTGCGCCGCGTGCCCCAGGCGCTGCCCGCCCTGCAGCAAAGCCACGCCATCGCCGAGCGCGCCGTGGCCGCCGGGTTCGAGTGGGACGCGCTGGCCGACGTCTTCGCCAAGCTGCAGGAAGAGCTCGACGAGCTACGCACGGCCACCGACCCAGCCCACCGCCAGGAAGAGCTGGGCGATCTCCTCTTCACCCTGGTCAACATCGGCCGCTGGTGGGGGGTGAACCTGGAAGAGACGCTGCGGGCCACCAACCGCAAGTTCATCCGCCGCTTCGCCGCCATGGAGCGCCTGGCCGTCGCCGCCGGCCGGCCCTTGCGCGGCCTGCCCGTCGCCGAGATGGACCGCTACTGGCAGGCCGCCAAGCGCGCCGAACGGGAGACGTAGTGACGAGTTTTGAGTTTTGAGTTTTGAGTTTTGAGTTTTGAGCTTTGCGCACGCAGCGGGGCCGCCGGCACAGTACGGAGTGCGGAGGGCGGCATGCGGCATAAGACGCAATGCGGCCCGCGCGTCGGTAGGAGCGGGCTCCGCCCCGCGATGGTCGGGCGCGCACCCAGTCTGGAGGGCGGCATGCGACATACTGCCCCTCGGCTCGATTTTGGATTGGGGATTGGGGATTGGGCGCCGCGGGACCAGTAACCAGTGACCAAGGATCAGCCAACTCAAACTCCAAACTCCAAACTCAAAACTCGTCCCGCCCCCCTGCGCGATTTTGGATTGGAGATTTTGGATTTTGGATTGGGCGCCACGGGACCGGTAACCAGTGACCAATGACCAAGGGTCAGCCAACTCAAAACTCAAAAATGTGCCTGCGGCACCGCTGCGCGATCAAAACTCAAAACTCGTCCCCCGCTAGCCGATAAAGGAGCAATCGTCCATGGAGCAGCCCCCGTCCCCTCCACCCAGCGCGCCAGCCGACGGCACCCCGGAGGCCGCGGCCTGGGCGCCGGCCCGGGGGGCCTGGCCCCCGACCGCGCCCGGCGGCCAGGCATTCGGCCCGCCGGCCCGCGCCGCCTGGGACGCCGCGGCCGGCCGCCTGACGGCCCAGAGCCCCGACGGCGCCACGCTGCACGTCCAGCCGCTCGGCGCGGACACCGTGCGCGTGACCCTGCTGGCCCCCGGCACTGCGGCCGCCCCGCCGTCCTTTGCCGTCGTCGGCGCGGCCGCGGGCGCCGGGGCCGGCGACGTGACGGAGACCGCCGCGGGCTGGACCGTGCCCACCCCCGCCGGGCCGCTGACCCTGGGCGCGAACGGGCACCTGTGCTGGACCGCGCCCTCCGGCGTGGTCCGGTTCGCCACCGCGCCCGGCCCCGGCCAGCACGCCGGCTTCGGCTGGGGCGACGGCTGGGTCTGGGCCTGGCTGGAACAGAACCCCACGGCCGCCTACTTCGGCGCCGGTGAGCGCACCGGGCCGCTCGACCGCAGCACCACCCAGATGACCTTCTGGACCGCCGACGTCGGCCCCCACCACCCGGGCACCGACGCCATGTACCAGTGCATCCCCGTGTTCCTGGCCTGGGACCCGACGACCGGGCAGACTGCCGGCCTCTTCTGCGACCACCCGGGCCTGCAGCGCTGGGATATCGGCGGCGTGCAGGCCGGCGCCCTCTGCGTGGCGGCGCGCGCCCCCGTCCTGGACCTCTACCTGTTTGCCGGCCCGGCCATGCCCGACGTGCTGGCCCAGTACACGGCGCTCACCGGGCGCATGCCGCTGCCGCCGCGCTGGGCGCTCGGCTTCCAGCAGTCTCGCTGGAGCTATTACCCGGCCAGTACCGTGCTGGCCATCGCCCAGGAGTTTCGCCGCCGCAACCTGCCCGGCGACGTCCTCTACCTCGACATCGACTATATGCGCGGCTTCCGCGACTTCACGTTCGATCCAGAGGGCTTCCCCGACCCCGCCGGGCTGCTGCAGGCCCTCGCCGCGCTCGGCTTCCGCGTCGTCACCATCCTCGACCCGGGCGTCAAGAAAGATCGCGGCTACCGCATCTACGACGAGATGTTCCGCGAGCAATATTATGTCAAGTGGCCCGACGGCCGACCGTTCGTCGGCACGGTCTGGCCGGGCCCCTGTGTCTTCCCAGACTTCTTCGCGCCCGCCGTGCGCGCCTGGTGGGGCCGCCAGCACGCGGCCCTGCTCGACGTGGGGGTGGCCGGCATCTGGGACGACATGAACGAGCCGGCGGTGGCCAGCAGCCAGCAGCCCGCCGATATCACGCTCGACCACACCTGGGCCGCCGGCACCTTCCCGGCCGAGCTCGTGCATGCGACGGAGAGCGGGCCGCGCGCCCATAGCGCAGTCCATAGCGCCTATGGCCTGCAGATGGCCCGCGCCACGGCCGCGGCCCTCGACGCGCTGCGCCCGGAGGCCCGCCGCTTCGTTCTCACCCGCGCGGGGTACGCCGGGGTGCAGCGCTATGCCGCTGTCTGGACCGGCGACAATCATTCCTGGTGGGAGCACCTGGCCATGGCTGTGACGATGTGCCAGGGTATGGGCCTCTCGGGCGTGCCCTTTGTCGGCACCGATATCGGTGGCTTCAACGGCCGGGCCAGCGGCGAGCTCTACCTGCGCTGGCTCCAGTTCGGCGCCGTGATGCCCCTGGCCCGCGCCCACTATAACGGGCACGAGAGCGGCGGCCAGGATCAGGAGCCCTGGAGCTTCGGTCCCGCTATTGAGGCCCACGCCCGCACCGCGCTGGAGCTGCGCTACCGGCTGCTACCCTACCTCTATAGCCTGTTCGCCACCGCCAGCGAGACGGGCGCCCCCGTGCTGCGCCCGCTCGCCTGGGAGTTCCCGCGCGACCCCCGCGGCCGCACGGCGGACACGGAAGCCCTCTGCGGCCCCGCGCTGCTCGTCGCGCCGGTCACCCGCGCGGGCCAGGGCGCCCAGGCCGTCTATCTGCCGGCCGGCCGCTGGCTGCACTTCGCCACCGGCGTGCTCTATCCGGGAGGCCAGGATGTGCTCGTGCCGACCCCGCTGGAGCATTTCCCGCTCTTCGTGCGCGGCGGCAGCATCGTGCCGCTCGGCGAGCCCGCGCTCACCGCCGACGCTGCGGCCGCCACCGCCGTCACGCTGCTCGCCGTGGCCCCCGCGCCGGGCGATCCGCCCCAGGCGGCCTTCTCCTGGTACGAGGACGACGGCGCCACCCTGGCCTACCGCACAGGCGCCTGGCGCCGCACCCCCCTGCACTGCGCCGCCGCCCCGGACGGCCAGCTGCGGATCACGATCGGCCCGGTCGCCGGCCCCTGGACCCCCCCGCCCCGCGATCTGCGCCTGGCTCTGGCCGGCCTCGACCGCGCGCCCACGGTGGTCCTGCAGGACGGCCACATCGCCACGCGCACCTGGGACCCGGCCGGCCCCCGGCTCCTGCTCACCCTGCCCCCGCTGGCCGAAGGCAGCACAATCCAGATCGAGATCGAGCCGTAGGGACGGGTCTATGGCAGGGCGGCAGGGTCCTGGGGCGGATGCCCGGCGGCTGAAGCCGCGGCAACAACGGGCGAAGCCCGCCTCCGCGGGCTGACGGGTGGCACTACGGGGCGGTTGATACTGGGCGTCGCCGGTGTCTCCTCGCGGCCCCGGCCGCTTCGGTTAATCGGCAGGGGGCAGGTCCAGACCCACCTGCTTCTGGTGCCGCCCGGCCGGGCATGGGTTGCGGGCGGATGTGACGAAAGGAGGTCGAGGATGAGCGTGCGCGCCCGTCTATACCGCAAGTGGCGGGACCAAGCCGCGGCTGGACGCCTCCCGGGTTATTACTGGCACAACATCGGCACCGAAACGGAGGACCGACCGCCCCCAGCTGCGTGGTGGAAGTACCTGGTCGATAATAGCGAGATCAGCGCCAGTTACCAAAACCAGTCGGAGGACAACGGGGACGATCTGCTGCATAGTTATGTGACCGGCGATGTCATTGTCGCTTACGCCAGTCACTACGGGGTGGTCGGGTGGGGTACGATTGAGGCCCCGGACTCCTACCGCCTGGTCTCCCGTGGGGCCAGCGAGGATCAGCTCCAGGGGCTGCATCTCCATCGACTAAACATCGTGTGGCGCGCAACTGCTCCGTCCCTGACCGACGCCCTCAAGCTGCCAGGAACAAAAGGCGGTCTCGTGCTCCCCGATCCCCGCCTCCCGGCGGCTATCACTCTTAGGCCGCCCCTGAAGACGGCAGAGGCTATCCCGGATTGCACGCAAGCAGAATGGCTGATGACCGCCCTGAGCGAGCAGTTTGGCACGGTTCCGTTGCCCGTCGCGCTAACGAGGGCGGGGCGCTTGGGACAGCCGTATCGCCGGCCACCGGAAGACCGCACCATCGCCGCAGCGGTGCCCTTCGCCGTTGACCCATTGGTAGTAGAGCGGGGCACCCAGGCGCACGCGAGGTTGCAAAATAGGCTGGCGGATCATGTGACGGGGCTGGGGTTGAAACCGCGCACCCCGGGGCCCGGCGACCCGCCGGTCGATCTCTTCTGGCGCGGGGATACGGTAATCTGGGTGGCGGAGGTGAAAAGCCTGACGGCCGAGAACGAGGATCAGCAACTCCGGCTGGGGCTGGGGCAGGTGTTGCACTACCGCCATATGCTGCAGAGGGGCGGCTATACCGTGCAGGCGCTGCTGCTGGTGGAACGGCCACCCCGGTACGCACAATGGATGGAACTGTGCCGGGGTGTAGCGGTGCTACTCGCCTGGCCCGAGAACCTGACGGAGGTGCTGCGGACGTAGTGTGTGCGCAATCAGCGTGGCCGATAATGACCACCTCCAGCCCGCGTAGGCGGGCTTCGCCCGGCGTTGCCGCGGCTTCAGCCGCCGGGCGTCCGCCCCACGACCCTGCTGCTTGTTAGGTTGATGGACAAGGGGCGGGTCTGAGATCCGCCCCTTAATGCCAAGATAATGTGTTTTATTAGCGGAAAGTATAAGATTTGTCATTCTGAGCGCAGCGAAGAATCCGCTGGGGCGCGCACCCGCAACCCCAACGGCGCGATCGGGGCGGCCACGCTCGGGCGACGGGGGCGGGGCCCGCTACCCGCCGGCCCCGCCCCGATCCGCGGGGCAACGGATTCTTCGCTGCGCTCAGAATGACAAATTCTTTGCTATCTTTGCTAATATTTATCCCTGAACACAATGGTGGCAGCAGAGCGGCCCCGTCCCGCTACAGCGCGTCGCCGTAGCGCCAGAGATAGTAAGGTAGGCCCCCATTGCCCATCTGCACCCCCTTACCCAGCGGCCGGCCCTCCGCGCCGGTTCAAGGTGCGGATCACGGTGTGGGTGATCGTGGCCACGATTGGGTCGGCGGCCAGGACCTTGGCCCAGTCCGTGGTCGCCGCGGTAAAGACTGTGCCGCCGCGCGTGTAGACCCCCATCGTCGCCGTGCTTTGCCCCCGCCGCTCGTCCCAGGCCGGGACGGCGTGCGGATCGAGATAGGCCGTCCCCAGGATGACGAAGCCGGCCGGCGTGCCGTCGCTGCCGTCGGCGAGCGCCAGGCCCTGGGCGGTGCGCGTGTGGTGGGCGCCGTCGCACTCGTAGCCGATCAGCGGCGGGTGCGCCGTGGCGCCGAAGACCTGGCCGGCGCGCAGCCCCGTGCCCGCGTAGACCCAGTGCTCGGGATGCTGCACCGTGTAGCCGAGCGGCGGGCGGGCCCCCGCCCAGGCGCCGCCCCCGTTGCGGTAGCTGACCCCGGTGAGCGCGTTCTCCGGCCGGATACGGTACCAGTTGTCCGCCCCGTCCGTTTTATCGCAGATGATGGCCGTGTTGCCGTCGACGAACTGGATGCGCCACCAGCAGATATTGCCGCTGAAAAAGGCCACGTTGCCGCCGTGCTCGATGAACACCTCGACCTGCGCCCGCATCGCGGCGCTCCAGTACTCGTCGTGCCCCACGCTCAGCAGCAGGCGATAGGGGGCGAGCAGGGCCGGCTCCTCGTGCAGATCGAGGTCCGTGCAATAGTCGACGGCATAGCCGTGCTGGGCCAGCCACTGGATCATCGGCGCGTCCCAGTGGGCGAAGGTCTGGCGGGGCGAGGTGCCGTCGTAGAAGTCCGGCGGCTCGCAGATCGTGCCGCCGGCCCCGCCGCCCGGCCGGTGCAGCGTCACTTTGGATCCCACCGGGTGGGTGCTCGGCAGCGGGTTGACGTAGAGGCTGGCCCGGTCCGGGTCCTGGGGATTGGCCGAGGTGCCCGTGCAGTTATAGGCATGATAGGTGGCCAGGGGCAGCTTATAGAGGATGGTTGCCGTGCGGCCCGGCTGGGCGCTACGGACTACAAACAAGATCTCGCCGGTCGCCGGCGGGATGTCGGCCGGCGTATCCACGACGCAGCGGGCCAGGTACGCGCCGGACGGCCAATCGCCGGGGATCGCCAGGGGGTAGGCGGGCCACTGAAAATCGTCGCTGGCCGCCCGCTCGGCCGCCCACTGCCCGGCCAGCCCGAAGACCTGGGTCATGAGCTCCAGCGTCGTCGTCTGCCGGTAGATCTCGATGTGGAAGTGCGGCGCCGCGGTAGCGATATGCAGGACCAGCGTCGCGCCGGGATGCACACTCGCGCGGGCCGGGTAGCCGCGGATCGTCACGGCCGGGGCCGGCGATCCGGGCGGCGGGGTGGGGTCCTGGGTCAGCGCGGGGCGCGCCGGCGGGGCGGGCCCGCGCGCCGGGGTCCGGGTGGCCGCGGCGGGGGGCGCCGGCGGGGCCGGCCCGGCCGTGGGCGGAACGGGCGCATCACAGCCGCCGAGCACGGCATAGCCGGCCACGCCGGCCGTGGCTTGGAGGAACTTCCGCCGGCTCAGCATAGGGGGTTACCGCGGGGGGCCGCGGGGCTGTCCACCGCGCCGGGCGGGGGAAACTCGGTCGCCTGCAACACGGTCGCCCAGTGCTCCCGCTGAGTGACAAAGCTCTGACCCTGGAGATCGGGGGTGCCGTAGATCCGGTAGGCAAACTGGTAGCCGATGACGCCCTCCGCCCCGGGACACAAGCGGAAGATATTGAACTCCCAGATCGGTTGCGACTCCATGACCCAGATCAGGAAGTCGAGCAGCGCCTCCTGCCCGTCGTCGCGGACCAGCAGTTGGGTGCCGGCGCGGGGATTAGACTCCTTGATCTGCCGCTCGAACACCTGCCCGAACTGCTGCGGGTCCTGAAACCCGCGATATAGATGGACGCCGACCAGGCGCGTCCAGTGGTCTAGTGTTTGCCCGGGGGGCAGGTATTCGTCGGTCCACCCCGCGGGTTGCGCGCCGGAAAAGGCCCGCTCGTAGCGCTCGCCGTCGAAGATGACACTCGGGGGCGCCGCGCTACTGCCCAAGACGAGCGTCGCAAAGCCCGGGGCAAAGGCCCCGGGCCGTGGCAGATCCGCCTCCGAGAGCAGCACCTGCCACTGGGGGTAAGCGACGAGCGCGCGCATCAGGGCGGTCCCGTCGATCGCCTGGTCCTGCCATTGGCGAATCACCGTGTGGATCGGCGAGAGACCCATGGTCAGCGGGCCGCCGCGGGGATGACGCCCAGGTCCTGCGCCGGGAGCGCGGGCGCGAGGGACCCGCTGGCGGGCGAGGAACGCTCCTCGCGGATCGCGCCGTCCGACCGGACCTACGTCCAGAGCAGGCCCCGAATCCCGTCGTAGACCGTCCAGGTGAGTTGCAGGGGGGCGGAGAGGGGCTGGCCCTCGGCCAGCAGGCGGACCGCTTCCAGAAGGGAAGTCATACGCACCTCGGGTACACAATAGTAGGGGCCGCCCAGATCAGGGGGGTCAACCACATGACCCTGCTCCCGCCAGCCTCCCGACGAACCTCAGCTTACACGTTACCCCGACTTCTGTCAACCACCCACGTAGGGCGGGGGACGCTGCATCGTTGCCGCCCCCATGGAGGGCGGGGGCGCCGGCCGCCCTCCACACTTTCTGCATATTTTTTGCTATACTGAGGCCCAGCGGCGGCACACGCCGCGGAGACCTACATGGACCTATTCAGCAGCTTCATCCCGATGGACCGGCGCCAGGCGCTGGCCCAGGACAGCGCCCTGCCTGAGCAGACCCACGGCGCCGCCCTGCTCAGCGACCTCGCCGGCTACACTGCGCTCAGCAGCGCCTTCATCGCCGCCCACGGCCCGGAGCGCGGCGGCGAAGCCCTCTTCCGGGCGCTCGCGCCGGTCTTTGACGCCCAGGTCGAAGCCGTCCACGCCTATGCCGGCAGCGTTCTCGGTTTCAGCGGCGATGCCCTCACCTGCTGGTTCGACAACGATACCGGCGCCCGCGCCGTCGCCGCCGCCACCACCCTCCAGGCCCGCATCCACACCACGCCCCCGCTCGCCCTGCCGGACGGCGCCGGCTGGTCCCTCGCCCTCAAGACGGTCGTCGCCACGGGTCCGGCCCGGCGCTTCCTGGTCGGCGACCCCGCCCACGGCCTGTTCGACGTGCTGGCCGGGCCGCCGCTGGCGCGGGCCGGGGCCGGCGACCCCCTGGCGCATGGCGGCGACGTGCTCGTTGACGAGGTCACCGCGGCCGCCACGGCCGCCACGGGCACCTGGCGCACCGACGCCGACGCCAGTGGGCGCTTCCTGGTGCTCGACGCCACCCCGCCCGATCTGCCCGGGCCGACCCCCTGGCCGCCCCTGGCGCCCGCGGCCCTGACCCCCGCGCAGATCCGCCCCTGGCTGCCGACCGTGCTCTGGGAACGCCTCGAACACGACCCGGATTTCCTGGTCGAACTCCGCCCCGCCGTGGCCCTCTTTGCCCGCTTCAGTGGCGTCGACTACGATCGCCCGCCGGCGGCCGCCCGGCTCGACACCTACATCCGCTGGGTGCAGATGGTGCTCACCCAGCACGGAGGCACCCTGCTCCAGCTGACGGTCGGCGAGAAAGGCAGCTACTTTTACGCGAGCTTTGGGGCGCCCCGGGCGCACGGCGACGACCCGGCGCGGGCCGCCGCCGCCGCCCTGGTGCTACGCAGCCCGCCGCCCCGCTGCTCCTTTATCCGCGGGGTGCAGATCGGGCTCGCCCACGGCCTGGTCTACGCTGGGCCCTACGGGGGCAGCGCCAGCCGTACCTACGGGGCCCGCGGCGCAATGGTCAACCTCGCGGCGCGGCTGATGCAAGCCGCCGCACCGGGCGGCATCCTGGCCAC
>DATGEF010000750.1:0-14462 GCA_035310405.1 Chloroflexia bacterium
TGACATTACGCAGGGTGAAGCCGCTGGTGGCGCAATCAAAGCTCCGATCGGCAAAAGGCAAGGTCAGGGCATCGCCCTGGATGAAATGGACCTGCCGGGCCGGCTCGCGGAAGGCGGGGTCGGCGGCCAAGCCGGCGCGGCCGCGCACCATCATCTCCTGGGTGAGGTCCAGGGCCCAGACCTGCGCCCCTTGCTGGGCCAACGCGGCCGCGATGCGCCCCGTGCCCGTGCCATATCCAGCGCGCGGGTGCCGGGCCGGGGCCGGGCGACCCGCACGGTCAGCTGCCGCCAGCGCGCGTCGCGCCCAAAGGTCATGAGCGTGTTCATTAAATCGTAGCGCTGCGCAATGCGGGCAAACATGCCCGTGACATAGCGCCGCTTGGCTTCGCCGGCGAGGGTGGCCCCCGGGTTCCGGGTGGGGACCCGCGGCTGCTGGGACTCTGGCATGGCACCGTACTCCTGACTTTGTGACTATTTTAACATTCTTTGGCCGCAGGGTCAAGGCGCGGGGCGGGGGCCGGCCATTATACCATGCCCCCGCTGGGCAGGGGCGTGGTATAATGGCCGGGCGAGACGCGGGGCACTAGGGGGTGGGGGTGGGGGGCGAGTCGATTCGGGATCAGGGGCGCGATCGAGAAGCGCGGCGCTGGAACGGGGTCTACCTGGGGCTCTACCTGGGCTATGTGGCCCTGGGGATGGCGCTGCGGTGGAACGGCTGGCTCGCCTTCGACCATATCTGGTTCGTCGACGCGGCCCGGCATATCCTGGATGGCTCCTGGCGGATCTACGACTTTCGCCCGCAGGACCCGAGCGTCCTGGGGATCGCGCCGCCGGACGGCCTGGCCTACTCCTACTCGCCGCTCACCGCCCTGCTGATGGCGCCGTTCGTGGCCCTGGCCGCGGCCCTGCAGGACAGCCCGCTGGCGGCTAGCGTGGGCGGCGTCGACGCGTTGGCGGACCGCCTGATCGTCTTCCCGCTATTGGTGGCCGATGTGCTGGCCATGGAACAGCTGCGGCGGCTGGTACGGGCCTGGCGGCCCCAGGTCGACGAGGTCGCCCTCTTCCTCGGCATCTTGCCAACCCTGCTGCTGACCGGGTTTCTACAGGTCTCCGCCCAGCGCGATCACCAGGAGGGGCTGGTGCTGCTGCTGTTGCTGACGACCCTGCGGGTGACGCCCCGCCACCTGGTGCTCGGCGGGGTGTTGGCCGGGCTGACGCTGGCGGCCAAGCAGACGTCGGTGCTGGAGCTGCTGCCGATCGGGGCCGTGTTGCTCTGGACCGGGATCGCCGGCCGGCGGGCGCAGCCGGGGGTAGCGCGCCCGCTGGGCGGGCTGCTCTGGGGCGGGCTGGCCGCGGCCGTGTTCGGCGTGGTGATGCTGCCGCCCTGGCTGGCCAATAAAGACGCCGTGATCTATGCCTTCCTGACCCAGGAGCAGCGCCGGGTGCTCTCGGGGCCGGGGTTGCCGGTCTGGATCGATCAGGCCCTCAAGGCCGGTTTCGGCGGCGATGCGTCCGGCTATGGCCTCTGGCATGATCAGTTGCTGCGCTACAGCAATCCCGGGCTGGTGCTGGTGGCGGTCGTGATCGTCGCGCTAGTCATCGCCTGGAACGCGCGGCGCGGCCGGCCGATCGGGCTGGTCGACAGCCGGCTGTTGGCCCTGGTGGCCCTGGGCGGCCTGCTGCAGATTGTGCTCGGCAAGTGGGTCACCGGCCATTATTATCAGCTGCCGCTGGCGCTTGTGCTGCTCTGGGACAGTGTGCGGGTGGCGCCGCGCTGGCCGCTGGTAGGCCTCGCCGGCACGCTGGGCTTTCGCGCCATCACGGTGGGTGTGGACCTGCCGACCGTGCCACAGGTCAAAGACGGCCTGCTGTTCGCCCTCTTTGCCTGGCTGGCCGGCGCGACCCTGCGGGCCGCGTGTCGCGCCGAGCCCGATCCCCGGCCCGCGGAATAAACCTATAACCAACTTACGAGGAGGACCAAACATGATCCATATAAGCGGCAACCGCCCGGAGCCCGAGTCACGCCTGAATCCCGGAGGGGATCGCACGCGGGGTGGTTGTCTGACCACCTATATCCTGGTAGCTGGTGTGCTCACCGTCCTGTCTGCGCTCGGGGCGCTACTCCTGGCGGGGAGCACGACGGGGAACGGGACCCTGGCCACGGCCGTGCATATGCCGGCGTGGTACCTTTGGCTGAGCGTGGCTGAGTCGGTGGTCTATGTGGGTATGTGGGTCGGGCTTTGGCGCTGGAAGCGTTGGAGCGTTTACGGTCTGGTCCTGCTACCCCTTCTGGATCTGATCCTCACGGCCCTGGCCAGACTCGACTTGTCCAATGATCTCTTCGGGCTGCTGCTGCTGCTCCCGCTGGCCTTCCTGCTGCCGTCGCGCTGGGAAAGCTTGGAATGACGCACTGGGCTGATAGGAGGCAGGATCGCGCGTGACCACGCGTCTTTGTCCGAGTTGCGAGGCCGAGGTCCGGTTCGGCCAACCAAGTTGTCCAGAGTGTGGACACCGCATAAGCGATGTGCCGCCCCCGCGGTCCGCCCCACCAGTCGCCCCAGGGCAAGAGCCGCAGCTGTGCCACTACTGTGAAGCGCCGCTGTCTCGCGCCCGGGCTCGCCGTCCTGGCTCTGGGGGCGGCGATCGGGCTCTGGCAGGTGAAACAGTGGGGCCGGACCGCCGCCCTTATCCTCTTTGCGGTTGATTTTTTGACTGCCCTGCTACTAGGTCTAGCTGGGCTGACTCTCTCCAGCGTCGGGGCGATGATCGTCGATGGCCTCGGCATCAGCTATCTGCTCTTCGGGGCGGGGGAAGTAGACTTTGACTGACGCAGTCCACCCGCACTTCCTTAGCTTTTCCTTATACTTATGGCGCTTAGCTTTATCCGGCGCTTATAGCCATTGGCGTATAATGACCCCACATTGGCATCTGTTCGCATCGCGTTGAGAAGGAGACTTGCTTGTGACCGCGCGCCTTTGTCCCCGTTGCCAGACTGAGGTCTCTGCCGGTCTGCCCAGTTGTCCGCAGTGTGGGCAACAGATGTACCGGCATCCAGCCGATAGCGTAGCCTATCGCGCGGCGCGCCCGGGGCGGGCGGGGATGGATGCTTCGTCCGCGGAAAGCTACACCTTTTGCCCGGGCTGCGGACGGGAGCTGGTTATCGGGCAACCGGAATGCCCGGGCTGCCGGCGCACTTATATCTGGGACGGGCCGCGGCTGCGACCGGCCCCGGCCCCGCCGCGCGCGCCGCAGCCAACCCCCCCACCGGGCCCCCTGGTGCAAGAGCCGGGGTTCTGTCATTATTGTGAAGGACCGCTGGCGGCCGGGGCCTGGCGGTGCCCCCGATGCGGCGAGGGGGTGCTCGTCGCGCCGATTTATCCATCGGGGGAGCGGCGGTGGCCGGTGACTCTGCTGGCCGTGCGTTGTGGGTTGATGTTTGGCGCGGACCTGTTCATCTTCCTCCAGTCATGGAGCGTCCCGTTCGATCTGATGCTCCGCTGTCTTGCACCCGGGCTCGCCGTCCTGGCGCTGGGGGCGGCGATCGGGCTCTGGCAGATGAAAGAATGGGGCTGGACCGCCGCCCTGATCGTCTTTGCGGTTGATTTCCTGATCTCCCTGGTGCTGCCGGGTCAAGCCGGGCTGACTCCCGCCAGCGTGGGGGCGATGCTCGTCGATGGCATCGGTATTGGCTACCTGCTCCTCGTGCGGGGGGAAGTAACCTTTGACTGACGCAGTCCACCCGTCTGGGCTGCGGGTTGGGCCGGCTTGGTTGCGCGGATAAAGGCGCTGGCGAAGAGCCCGTCTGCCTGGGCCAGGTCGTCGGCCGCCAGCGCGGTGCCGCCGCCGCCACTGTCCCCGGCAATATCCGCCGCGCTATAGCTGCGCGTCCGCTCGATCCCGATCTCGGTGAATCCCACTTCCGCCAGCAAAGCCTGGTAGTCATCCTCGTGGAGCGCCCCGGCAATGCAGCCGGTCCAGGCTTCCATGCTGCGCAGGACCGCCGCGGGGGCCGTCCCACGCCGCACCACGTCGGAGACCGCGAAGCGCCCGCCCGGCTTGAGCACCCGGAACGCTTCCTGCAGCACGGGCCGCTTATCGGCCGCCAGGTTGATCACGCAGTTCGAGATGATCACGTCGACGGCGTTATCGGGGAGCGGAATAGCCTCGATATAGCCCTTCAGGAACTGCACATTGGTCACGCCGGCCCGCGCGCGGTTGGCTTCGGCCAGCGCCAGCATCTCATCGGTCATATCGAGGCCATAGGCCAGGCCGGTCGGCCCGACCCGCCGGGCCGACAGAAGCACGTCGATGCCCCCGCCACTGCCGAGGTCGAGCACCGTCTCGCCCGGATGGAGCTGGGCCAGCGCCGTGGGATTGCCGCAGCCGAGCGAGGCCAGCAGGGCTTCCGCCGGCACCGCCTGCGCTTCCAGGCTGCTATACAGGTTGCCCGTCACCGGGTCGGCCGTTGTCCCGCAGCAGCTGTCCGTCCCCGCGGGGCTCCCACAGCAACCGCCCCCGCTGGTCACCCGCAGGGCGGACTCGCGGTAGCGGCTGCGGACCTGCTCGCGGAGCTCCATATTCGCCGTCTGATCTGTCGTCATTATCGTACGCCTCCTTCTTGCCTTAGTGAATTGAAGCTTATCAATATAGAGCGCAAAAAAACCGGGCTAGTGCAAGTGCCAGCGACCCCGGGGGCCAGCGCTAAGCGAGGAGTGAGCACCCCCAGGTGCGAACGCGGGTGGGGCAACGTTCGCACGTCGGCGTGCTCACTCCTCATCACCCAAGAGGTCGCTTGCGGCTGCACTAGGCCAAGGCCTGAAGCCGGACATCGATCCGCTCGCGCAGCGCCGCCACCGCCTCGCGCTTGACGAAGTAATAGGCCCACAGTCCCTGTTTTTCGCAATCGATCAGCCCGGCCTCGCGTAAGAGGCGGAGGTGATGCGAGACGGTCGGTTGCTTGACCGGGACCGCCGACTCCAGGTCGCAAACACAGACCTGGCCGGCGCTGCGCGCCAGCAGATCGAGCAGCTGCAGCCGGATCGGGTGGGCCAGGATCTGCAAATCGTCGGCCAGCGCCTGCGCCGCCGCCGGGTCTAAGCCGGGACCCGCCGAGGTGCAGCAGCGGCTGCCGGGTTTGCGCTCGATCAGCGGAATAACCTCTCTCATCACCATCCTCCGTCCCGATCAGTGTAGCATAAACATCGAAGCTTGTCAATACATATTGCTACGACTTGCTACGACCGTGCGGCCAGGAAGGCCTGATACCAGTGGGCGCTGTCTTTCCAAAGGCGGGCGCCGGTCGGGTAGTCGACATAGACGATACCGAACCGCTGGCTGTAGCCGTGGCCCCATTCAAAATTATCCAGCAGCGACCAGACAAAGTAACCCCGCAGGGGCACGCCGTCGCGCACGGCCCCGGCGGCGGCGGCGAAGTGTTGCGCCAGATAGGCGATCCGGGGCGCGTCGTGAATGGCTCCGGCCGCATCCACCTGATCGGGAAAGGCCGCGCCATTCTCCGTAATATAGTACGCGGGAAAGGCATAATCGCGATGGACCCGGTTCAGTAAGGTGCGCAGCCCCGGCGGATAAACCTCCCAGCCCATCGTGGTGTAGTCGCCGGGCGGTCGCACCTGTTCGTGCTCCAACATCCCGATCCCCGGGGCGTGGCGGATGACTGCACGCGTGTAGTAATTCACGCCGAGGAAGTCCAGGGGCGCGGCGATGGTCGCCAGGTCGCCCGGCTGGACGGGGAAGGTGGCCGGGCCGAGGAAAGCCGCAGCCTCCGGCGGATATTCGCCCCGGGTGAGGGGATCCAGGAAGATCCGGTTCTGGTAGACATCCTGCCGCGCCGCGGCCGCCTGATCCTGCGGCGAGTCGCTGGCCGCCTCGACCGGCGTCAGGTTCAAGGTGATGCCCACGGGGGTGCCCGGGGTGACCGCCCGCAGCCGGGGCACGGCCAGGCCATGGCCCAACAGCAGATGATGGGTGACGCGTAGCGCCGTGGGCAGATCCTGAATGCCCGGCGCGTGCCGGCCGTGCAGATTACCGACGAAGGCGACCACCCACGGCTCATTCAGCGTGATCCAGCCGCGCACCCGATCGCCGAGCCGGAGGGCGACAATCTCGGCGTAATCGGCGAAGGCGTAGGCGGTGTCCCGGTTGGCCCACCCGCCCTCGTCCTGCAAGGCTTGGGGAAGGTCCCAGTGGTAGAGGGTCGCGAAGGGTTGGATGCCGGCACCCAGCAGGCCGTCGACCAATCGATCATAGAAGTCCAGCCCGGCCGGGACGACCGCGCCGCGGCCGGCAGGCAAGATCCTCGGCCAGGCGATCGAGAAGCGGTAGGCCGCGATCCCCAACTCCCGCATGAGGTCCACGTCCTCCCGCCAGCGGTGATAGTGGTCGCAGGCGACGTCGCCGGTGTCGCCGTCCCGGGTTTTGCCGGGCGTGTGGCTGAAAGTATCCCAAATACTCAGCCCGCGGCCGTCCTCCGCGACCGCCCCCTCGATCTGATAGGCGGCGGTCGCGGCGCCCCAGAGGAAATCGGGCGCAAAGCCGAGTTGCCCAGGCGAAGTTCCCGGAGCTTGTGCCATACCGTGTATCCCTCCCGCTTGTCCTCCGTGCTACTGGCTCCCGGAGTCCAGATCTTTATCGGAAACACTATAGCAGGATTCGCGGCGGGTTGCCACCGCCGGCCGGCTGGGCGGCCAACAGCTGGACGCATAAGCACGCCAAACGCTCATCGAGTGACGTGATCTGGCAGCCCGGCGGATAGCAGTGACCTGGAAAAAGCGTGCCGGCTATTTGGGTACATATAGGCCCAGATGTGGAGTATAATAAATTCGGCTCCGGTGAACCTTCGCCGCGTCGGCGCACTGCACTGGGTCTCTCCGAAGCGCTGTAATACGAAGGAGTGATCTCATGAATGAAATCCAAAGTCAGACTGAATCTTTACTGGAGATTGCCAAGGGGATTGAGGCCCGAGCGATTATGCTGCCCGAGTTCCAACGCGACTTTAAGTGGGATCTGGATCGAACCTACGCCTTATTTGATTCCTTGATTCGTGAGATCTTCATTGGTACGGTGATCTATGGTAAGCCGTCTTTCGGGCTGACTCTGCGCGAGATCGATCGCCGACCACGTAAAGCCAAGGGCCGGTCTGGCCGAAATGATAAGCTTGAGACGATCTCCTATAGCGATATCCAGATTAAGCAAGAGGTCCTGACGCGCAATTTGCGGGTGGTGTTGGATGGTCAGCAGCGGATCACCGCGATTTACCGAGCACTGACCAATCTGGACGAGGTTTGGATTATTCTGAAACCAGACCCAGACGCGGGCCGGCTTCCGCAGTTAAGTCTCGAACAGATGATGTTGGAGGTAGCAGGTGAGCAAAGTCCCGATGCAATCTCAGTCAAGCTCGCCGACGCATACGACTTTGAGATCAAGGGACTCGATGAGGCTGAGTTGGATGTGCGTTTTGACGCGAGTCGCTATGCTGTAAACCATCTGGCCGACGCTCCTGAGTCGACCCGGGGCCTGGCCAGGCGTATCTATCGCCGAGCAATCCGCAAGCTGGTCGACCTCTACAAACAACAGAAGATGGTTGCGTATTATCTGCTGGATATGAGCCTCGATAAATTCTGCCTGTTCTTTGAGCGCAGCAATAGCCGCGGTATCCAGTTGGATTTTACCGATATCCTGGCCGCCAAGCTGTACCACGGTTTTAACTTGCGGCGCAAAATCGAGGATTTCGAGAGTCAGAACAATTTCCTGCTAAACCGCGAGATCATCGTCCGGGCCATTGCCTATATCGTCGCTGCCGATGCCCATCGCCCGATTTCCATCGACAGGCAGTTCATCCTGGAGCACCTGGACGCGGAGGACTTTCAACAGCACTGGGATGCTGTCTGTAAGCTCTACACCGAGAGTCTGCATTATCTCGCGACGCAGCATTATATCCTCTCGCAAAGATGGATGCCATCTGACAACATGGTGATTCCGCTGATGATGTTCCTCCGCCGGCTGAAGAGCTTCGATCGGATGAATGAAGAGCAGCGGCAGTTTCTGGAGTACTGGTATTGGGCTTCGATTTTTGCTAACCGCTACAGTGCGGCCTCCAATGAGATCATCATGGTGGACAGCCGCGTGCTTACACGGATTGCACAAGGCGAACCCATTGACGAACGAGGCTATTTCATCCGTATGCGGCCACTGATCACGGAAGCAGAAGACCTTTTCAGCTACACCAAAAGATCGAGTACGATTTATCGTGGGCTGCTCAATTTGCTGGGTTATGCTGCCCACGGTTTGAAGGACTGGCGCAACACGCAGATGATCGACGTAAGCATGGACCTGGAAGATCACCACATTTACCCCACCGCCTATATTCGTAGCGCAATAGCGATGGAAGGTATCGAGAAAGGCGAAGCGGAGCAATTGGTCGATTGCGTAGTGAACCGGACTCTGATTCCCAAACTGCTGAACATTCAAATCGGCAAGAAGGCGCCTGGGACCTATCTACGGGAACTGCAACAGACCAACTCTCAACTGGCCGGCTGTTTGGACTCGCATCTATTACCCAAGGACATTCTGACCGATCCGACCTGGAATACGTACTTTAAGCTATTCTTGGAGGATCGTGCGCAACGGATGTTTGAATTGGTGACACGGTATACGACGGAGCAGGCGGGCAGGATGGCCGTGCGCTATGGCACTCAAGTGGAGGGATCGCCCGAGGCGCCCGTGGCCGGTAAGCCCCGTCTGAAGGATATGCTGTCGAGCGGCAAAGTCCAGGTCGGGGAGCGGGTCTACACACGCAAGAACCCCAACCGATTCGCGACGATCGTAGATGGCGAAACAGTGAAATTTGACGGTGAAGAGCTGTCGATCAATACCTGGGGGCAGCTTATGACAGGCTGGTCCTCGATCAGCATCTACGATAATGTTTATCTGGAACGCACCCACCAGCCACTCAAGCAGTTGCGAAACGATGAAGATGGCATCCAGTTGGAGGAGAAGGCAGCCTCCTCCAGAGACACAGCCTCTCGTCCCGATCTCATTCCCGAACTTAGCATGACTAGCGATCTTACTTCAGGACCCAAGCCTATTGATCCGAACGGAATAGACACAGTTGTCGTGCCTGCGCGCGAAGAAGGCTTCCAAAAAACGTTCCTGGGCGAGAACAGCTGGTATGCCATCCGGCTGCATCCCACGATGTTGTCGCGCATCAGATATATCGCCGTCTACCGCGTAGCGCCGCTATCCGCAATTACACACATTGGCCCAGTGGCGTCGATCGAACTCTGGAAGGACACGGGCAAGTACGTGGTCAAGCTCGCTGCCCCGGCCAGCACAATCGCCCCGGTGCGGCTGCTCACGGGCGGGCGGGTGAAGGGTCCGCAGAGCCTACGGTACACGAGCCGGCAGCGTCTGGAGCAGGCGCAAACCCTCGACGATCTCTGGTAAGGCTTCCGCCCTCAGCTTCCGGTAGCTGGGGTTACTCAACGGTTACGCGGGAAAGCTCCAGTGGTCCAGCACTTGGCTTTGGGGAAGCGGGCGCAAATAAGCATCCGCTCGCTGCCATGCGCTTCGCGCAAGACAAGATCATTCCTTCGTGTTTCTTCGTGTCCTTCGTGGATGATTTATGGCGCCCGCTTCCCTTAGCCGGATTCGGGCGGATCGAGCGTATGCTTGCCTACAGCGCCGGCCCATAGATCCCTGGTATCGTATATAATAGTGGCAAGTATGCAGCCCGCCCAACGGGGCGGAGCCCATCGCCGACTCAACAAGGAGTTTTCTTTATGACCACCCATACCCACGACAACCCGGACGTCGTGCAGCGCCAGATCGAGGCCTTTCGCCGCCAAAAAGATAAGTGGATGCAGGAGTCGCCCGACTCGCCGCTGGACGAGCATCAGCGCCACACCTTCGCCGGGCTCCAGTACTACCCGGTGGATGCCAGCTACCGGGTGCCCGCGGTGATGGAGCGCGATGCACAGGAACACGTGATCATGATCCAGACGACCAAGGGCGACTGGCGCGAGTATAAGCACTACGGCGTCCTCAAGTTTGAGCTCAACGGCCAGCCGCTGACGCTGAACGCCTATCAGCCGCTCGGCGAGCATGTGCATAAGGGCGACAAAGAGCTGTTCGTCCCTTTCCGCGACCGCACGGCCCCGAAAGAGACCTACGGCGCCGGACGCTACCTGGACCAGCTGCGCACCCGCGAAGGGAGCGACGAGTATATCATCGACTTCAACCGGGCCTCCAACCCCTGGTGCGCGTATAGCCCGAACTTTAGCTGCACCATGCCGCCGCCCCAGAACATCCTCCCGGTGGAGATCCGGGCCGGCGAAAAAATCTTCGCCGAGCATTAGCCATGGACGACGAGCCCCGGCCGGTAGAAGCCGCCGACATCCTGAAAATCCGGTTCCTGTCTGAGCCCGCCCTGAGCCCGGACGGGCGCCAGGTCGTCTTCGTCGTGGCCCATGCCCACGAAGACAGCAACGAGTACCGCGCGCATCTCTGGATCGCCGCGGCCGACGGCACCGGCAAGGCCCGGCAGTTCACCCACGGCAACAAACGCGATGGCCACCCGGTCTGGAGTCCCGACGGCCGCTGGATCGCCTTTACCACCAGCCGCAGCGGGCATAAAGAGATCTGGCTGATCCCCGCCGACGGCGGCGAAGCCCGCCGGCTGACCTACACGGTCCACGGCGCGGGCAACCCCAGCTGGGCCCCCGACAGCCGTGCCCTCGCCTTCACCACCGCGGTCGACGCCGAAGACCCCCCGCCCCAGGCGCACGCGTTTGACACGGACGACGAGGCCAAAAAGCGCAAAGAGAAGCGGGAGAAAGCCAAGAAAGAAGAACCGCTCCACGTCACCCGCCTGCGCTATAAGCAGGACAGCGAGGGGCTGTGGGAAGGCCGCTACACGCATATCTGGGTCCAGGCCCTGGACGCGGATGGCGACAGTGTGGGCGATCCCCGGCCGGTGACCGACGGCGACTACGAAGACAGCCCGGCCGTCTGGAGCCCGGATGGCCGTTACCTGGCCTTCGCCTCCAATCGCATCCCGGACCCCGACCGCACGCCGATCTCCGACATCTTTGTCGTCCCGGCCGCGGGGGGCCCGCCTCAGCAGATGACGGCGAGCGCCGGCATGGCCCATAGCCCGGCCTGGAGTCCCGATGGCGCAGCCCTGGCTTATGTCGGCCACGAGCGCGGCCCGGAATGGGGCTACGGCTCGAATAACATCCTCTACATGGTGCCTTTCCAGCCCGGCGAGTCCACGGCGGCGCAGCGCCGCGACCTCAGCGGCCGGCTCGACCGGCCGGTCGACAATATGTCGCTCAGCGACTCCCGGCTGGGCAGCCTGATCAACTACCCGATCTGGACGGCCGACGGCCAGGCGATCGATATGCTCGTCAGCGACTGGGGCCGCGTGGGGCTGCGCCGCTTCCCGGTGCAGGGGGCTGGCGCCCCGGTCGCCGTGCTGGCGGGGGACCGGGCGATCACCAACCTGGCCTTCTCGGCCGACCGCCGCCGCGTCGCCTTCGTCGCCGGGGACCTGCACAACCCGGGCGATCTCTTCAGCGCCGACCTGGCCGCCGACGGCACGCTGGAGGCGGAGCGCCAGGTCACCCACGTCAACGCCAAGCTCTTCGCCGGCCTGCAAATTGCCCAGGGCGCGGAGCTGCGCTTCACCTCGCCCGAGGGAGTGGAGCTGCAGGGCTGGGTGATCAAGCCGCCGGGCTTCACGGCCGGGCAGCACTACCCCGCGGTGCTGAGCATCCATGGGGGCCCCCATTTGATGTACGGCTTTGCCTTCTTCCATGAGTTCCAGGTGCTGGCCGCGCAGGGCTATGTCGTCTTCTGTATGAACCCGCGGGGCAGCCAGGGCTACGGACAGGCTTTCGCCGACGCGATCCGCGGCGGCTGGGGCGAGCCGGACTATGCCGACCTGATGCAGGGCGTCGACGTCTTGCTCCAGCAGGGCTATGTCGATCCGCAGCGGCTGGGCGTGAGCGGCGGCTCCTACGGCGGCTACATGACCTGCTGGATCGCCGGCCACACCTCGCGCTTCCAGGCCGCCGTCGCCTCCCGCCCGGTCACGAACCTGATCAGCATGTACGGCGCCAGCGATGCCGGGTGGATGCTGGAGGACTGGGAGTTCACCGAGCTCTTCGGCAGCGCGGACGGCTATGCGGTGCTCTGGAAATACTCGCCCCTGGCCTACGCCCCGCAGATCAGCACGCCGCTGCTGCTGACCCATGGCGAGCAAGACCTGCGCTGCCCCATCGGCCAGTCGGAAGAGATGTTCGTCGCCCTGAAGCGCGACGGCAAGGCGACCGCGCTGGTGCGCTTCCCGGGCGCCAGCCACGAGCTTTCGCGGGCCGGGGCGCCCAAGATGCGCGTCGGCCGGCTGGACGCGATCGTGGGCTGGCTGCGCCGTTATCTGGAGACGTGAGATGTACTGCGCAGTACGCGTCACCTGAGACGAGAGGATCGGATGGGGGAGCTGGAGTTACCACGGCAGCCGGTGCCGCATAGCCGCGCCACCCTGGCCTACCAGATGCTGCCCGAGGACGCCAACTCACAGGGCTATGTGCATGGCGGCGCGGTAACCAAGCTGGCCGATACAGCGGCGGGCGTCTGTGCCGCCCGCCACGCCCGGTGCCGGGTGGCCACGGTGGCCATTACCAACATGACCTTCAACGCCCCCGTGAAGATCGGCGCCCTGGTCACGGTCGAGGCGCGCCTCGTCGGCGTGGGCCGCACGTCGATGCAGATCGATGTGGAGGTCTGGGCCGAAGAGATCACCAGTGGGGAGCGGGTGCTGAGCAGCACCGGGCGCTTCGTCTTCGTCGCCCTGGGCGCCGACGAGCGCCCGACGCCGGTGCCGCCGCTGGAGCCGGGCGATGGCTGAGCCGACGCCCCTCCCCGACCCGGCCGCGGCCGGGCCGGATCCGGCGCTGCTGGACCGCTTTGCCCCCTTCTATGACCTGGAATATGGCGACTACGACGCCGACCTGGACTTTTTCCGCAACGCCGCCGCGCAGGCCGCACCCGGCCCCGGCCGCCCAGCCCGGGTGTTGGAGCTGGCCTGCGGCAGCGGCCGCGTGCTCCTGGCCCTGGCCCGGGCCGGGCACCATTGCACCGGGGTCGACATCGCCCCCGCCATGCTCGCCCTGGCGCGCGAGCGCGCGGCCCGCGCCGGGCAACGGGCGGGGATTCAGCTGGTCGAAGCGCGGATCGAAGCGCTCCCCGCCGGCCTGGGGCCCTTCGACCTGGCCCTCTGCGCGTTGAACAGCTTCGCCTACCTGCCCACCCAGGATGCCCAGATCGCCATGCTGACCGGGGTGCAGCCCCGCCTCCGCCCCGGGGGCCGGCTGATCCTCGACCTCAGCCCGGTCGACGCCGACGGCCCCTTCCCGGCCAACGGCGAGCTGATCCACCAGGGGACCTGGGCGCGGCCCGACGGCGGCACGGTCCTGAAGTTCGTCAGCGGCCTCTGGGACCCGGTCGCGCAACAGCAGCACGTCCACTGGGTCTACGATGAGGTCGACGCCGCCGGGCAGATCCGGCGCACCATCATCCCGCAGACCATCCGCTATACCTATCGCTGGGAGGCCCAGCTCCTGCTGGAGCGCGCCGGCTTCCACCTGGCGGCCCTGTACGGCTCGTATGAATGCGACCCCTATACCGCCGGAGCGGCCCGCCTGATCGTCGTCGGGCAACGCGACGGGTAGCGGCGATGCCCGAAAGCCCCGGCCCGGATCTGCTGGCCGCCCAGCTGGTGCCCTATGTGCCGCGCTGGCTCGCCGCCCGGCTGCCCTTAGCGCCGGGCACCCGCCGGGCGGGATCGGCGGTAGTGCTCTATGCCGACCTGGCCGGCTTCACCCCCTTGAGTGCCGCGCTCGCGGCCGCGCCCGACGGCGCAGAACGGCTGGGCCGAGAGTTGACCGATGTCTTTACCCGGCTGATCGCCGCCATTCATGCCGAGCACGGGGACGTGGTGAAATTCGCAGGGGACAGCCTGACGGCCATCTTCCCGACCACGACCCGGGCCCTAGCGGCCGGCGCGGCGATGCAGGCAAGCCATCGCGCCACCATCACCACCCCCGCCGGCCCTTTCCAGATCGGGCTGCGAGTGGGCGTGGGCGCGGGCCGGATCACCTGGCAGATTATCGGCAACCCAGGGCGGGAACATTACTGGGTCATTTCGGGGATCGGGCTGCGCCGGGCCATCGCGGCCGAAGCCGCCGCCGCACCCGGGAGTGTGCGGGGCGGCGCGGGCGTGATGCGCGCCGCCTCGATGCGGCCCCCGGCCCGGGCCCCGGCCCGGCCCCCGGCGCCCGCCCTGCGCCCCTATCTCCCCGAGGTGTTGGTCGCCCGCCTGGAAGCCGGGATGGGCGGGTTTTTGGGCGAGTACCGGCGGGTGGCGGTGGCGTTTGTGGCCTTGC
>DATGEF010000751.1:0-5727 GCA_035310405.1 Chloroflexia bacterium
AGGGGGTAAACCTGGCCGGCGACGATCAGGCGGATCGCACGGTGCATGGCGGGCCGGATAAGGCCATCTATGTCTATGCGGCGGACGACACCGCGTGGTGGGAGCAGACCCTCGGGCGGGCGCTGGGGCCGGGCGCGTTTGGGGAGAATCTGACGCTGGCCGGGGTCCGGGTCACGGCCGCCGTGATCGGCGAGCGCTGGGCCATCGGCAGCACCGTGCTGGAGGTCGCGCAACCGCGCGTGCCCTGCTGGAAGCTGGGGGCGCGCATGGGCGACCCGGCGTTTCCGCCGCGGTTCGCCGCGGCGGGGCGGCCCGGCGCCTACCTGCGCATCGTCGAGCCGGGCGACGTCGGGGCCGGGGACGCGGTGCGGGTGGTCCACCGCCCGGCCCACGGGCTGACGGTGGGCGATGTGGCGCGCATTTATCACCAGGACCGCGCCGAGGCGGCCGCGTTCTTGCGGGCGCCGGAATTAGCGGTGGGCTGGCAGCACTGGGCAGAGAATCAGCTCCGGCACGCGGCCGCTACCCGGCGAAGCGGGGCATGACCTCCTGGGCGAAGTGGTGGATCATCTCCTGGTTGTAGGCGAGCCCCGCCAGGTAAATCAGCACGTAAGTCGCGCCCGCGTCGACCAGCCCCTGGATCTGGGCGCTGAGCTGGTCCGCGGTCAGGATCTTATACCGTTTCTGGTACTCGGCGAGGCTGACGCGCCCGCGGGTCCAGGCGGCGGCCTGGGCCGGGTCGGCGCCCGGGGCCAGCAGGTGAATATCCTCCAGGCTGGTGCTGACGGCGATTTCGCGCGGGTCGCGGCCCAGCTTGGTGCAGTGCTCATGGAGTACAGCGATCTTATGGCGCAGGGTCTCCGGGTTGCCGCCGCCCATGTTGCAGCCATCCGCCCACTTGGCGACCAGCTTGAGCGTGACCTTCTCGCCGCCGCCGCCGAGCCAGAACTCGGGGTGCGGCTTACGCGCCCCCCGGGGGATGTTGATCGGCTGGTCGATGGTGTAATATTGGCCGTGGAAGACCGGCGCGTCTTCGGTCCACATGCGCGAGATGATCTCGCAGGCCTCGCGGAACATGCCCATCCGCACCGGGATGTCGGGGAAGCCGTATCCATAGGCGCGCCACTCATGCTCATACCAGCCGGCCCCCAGCCCGCAGATCAGGCGCCCGTGGCTCATCACGTCGACCGTCGAGGCCATCTTGGCCAGCAGGGCGGGGTGGCGGTAGCCGTTGCACGTGACCATCTGGCCCACCTTGATGCGGCGCGTGTCCCGCACCAGCCCCGCGGTGATCGTCCAGGCCTCGAAGGTCGTCTCCTCGGTGGGGACCGGCACGGTATGAAAGTGGTCATACACCCAGATCGAATCGAAGCCGGCCTCGTCCGCCGCCCGCGCCGCGCGCGTCATCGCCTCATACTGCTCGACCGGGTCGGCTATGCCCACCAGATCCATCTTCCAACCCTGGGGGACGAACACCCCAAACTTCACTGCCATCGTGTTACTCCTCACGCCGGCTCCTTATGCCGGCTGGATCGCCTTATCTCTCTAGCCGCACCTGGGGTGAGGGCGGGTTAGCGATGATAGTTCCCGACGTTCAGCCCCAGTTCCTCGATGTAGATCTCGTCCACGTAGCACCAGCCCCAATCTTCCCCCGGCTCATATGATTTGATGACCGGATGATGGGTGTGGTGAAAATGCGCGGTGGCGTGCTTGTTCTTGGAGTTGTCACAACAGCCCACCTGGCCGCAGGTCTCGCAGAGGCGCAGGTGGACCCAGGTGTCTCCGGTCTTCAAGCACTCCGCACAGCCGTTCCCGCTAGGGGTTACGTCGTGCAGCCCCTGAACATGGGTGCAGGTGTCAGCCATGGTTTTCCTCCTCTATTAGGCGTGTGTTCTCCATCGACGGGGCCAGGGCACCTTGCGGAGTGGGTCGCTCTGGGTTCAGCCCGGGCTGAGGGGTTGCCGCTCCAGCGCCGCCCGGTCCCAGCCCCCCCGGTCGGCCCCCGCTACGTAGGTGCTTTGCAGGAAGTCTAACAGCACCTCGCGCGGGCGGTTCGCCCCCCGGACGGCGTCATACGGCAGGATGAACTCCGACAGTTGCGCATCGTAGTAGGCGCTGGCCGGCCGAAGCGGCGCGTCCCGCAGGCCGGCGGGTTCCGGCACGGTATAGGCATAGTAGACCGGCGTGGGCTGCGCGGCGTTCCCCGGCCAGAAGCCGGCGCTGCTGCACTCGTGCGAATAGGCTTCGCGCGTCATCCGGTCGGCGCCGGGTCGGTCGGGGGCGCGCTTCCCGGTGAACCGCGTCACCGCCAGGTCGAAGCTGCCCCACCAGAAGTGGACCGGACTGCACTTGCCCAGGAAGCGGCCCCGGAATTCCTTGAACACGCTGTCGGTCGCCACCAGGATGCGCCAGCAGCGCGTGGCCGCCTCCGGGTCATACGACGCATGCACCGTATCAATATCGCAGGCGATCGGGTTGGGGACCTCCTGGGGCGTGGTGTTGATCGTCACGTCGATCTGGAGGGCGTGCAGGATCGCCATCAGTTCCTTATAAAAATCGGCGACGGGCCGCGGATAGAGGGCCATGTAGCGGGTGCGCCCATCGCTGCTCTGGACGTCGAGGTGGTGGTCGAGGAAGTCGAACCCGATCTCGAAGATGCGCCCCCGATAGGGGATCGGCGAAGTGGTCAGGCCGCGGGCGCTGAGATAGAGGGCGCAATGCCACCAGTGATTCACCGGCGGGCTGAGGGCCAACCGGATCTTGCCGACCACCTGGGTCCACATATGGAGAGTCTCATATGTCGCTTTCCATTCTTCATACGGGAGCGCCGGCCAGGCTTCTGCTGGGGGTGGGGGAGGCGGGCTGGCTGCCCTGTTATCCGGTTGGCTGTCACTATCGGTCATTGGGTCCTCCTGGCGCGGTGCCGTTTCAGGCGGAATGAGACGCGATCGCGCGGGCGAGGGCGGGCGCCAGCGCGCTCTCTTCCCAGGACCCGTCGTGCCGCCGTCCGTTGATAAAGAGGGTGGGGGTGCCTTGCACGCCACTACTCATCCCACTTTCCACATCGCTGCGGATGCGGGCCATGTAGGCGTGCGTCTCTAGATCGTGCGCGAACCGGGCACTGTCCAGACCGAGCAGTGCTGCATACTGCGCCAGGTCTTGATCCTCTAGTGCCTTCTGGTGGGCAAACAACTGGGTATGCATCGGCCAGAACTGGCCCTGGGCATCGGCTGCCTCCGCCGCCTGGGCCGCCTGTAAGGCATGGGGGTGGATCTCGTCGAGGGGGAAGTTGCGGAAGACGAAGCGGAGCTGGTCCCCTAATGAGGCGCGCAATTGCGCCACGACGGCCAGCGCCTTGCGGGTGTAAGGGCATTCGTAATCACCGTACACCACCAGGGTTGCCGGAGCATCCGCCGGCCCCTGGACGTGATCGTGCGCGCTAACAGCCACGCTAAGGTGGCCCTCTCGGGATGGGGTCATATTTTCTCCTTTGCAGCCCGCCGGGCGGCTTGCGGCAACAAGCTAAGGTCTGGAACAAACACAGCATAATACGATCCACGCTGTGATAGCGCCGTTGTTGCACCACCACTTGGTGAACCCCGCGTCGCGCTCCAGGGCGGTTACGCCGCCGGACGCTTGAACACCAGGATCTTAGACGTAAACACCTGCACGGGCTCGCCCGCTTGATTCCGCGTCGTGCTTTGCACGGTAACGACGGCCTGGTTGGGCTTGGTCGCGGAGGGCAGAATCGCGAGGACTTCGCTTTCCACCTGCAGCGTATCGCCCGGCCGCGTGGGCTTGGGCCACGTCAACTCGCCGCCCAGGCCGATGATCCCATGGGCCAGGGGCCACCCGCCGGTGACGAGCAGGCGCATGGTCACGGCCGCTGTGTGCCACCCGCTGGCCGCTAACCCCCGAAACACGCTGCCCTGCGCGGCCGCCGGGTCCAGATGGAACGGCTGCGGGTCGAATTCGGCGGCAAAGGCTTTGATCTGCTCTTCCTCCATCCGATACGTGCCGGACGTGAACCGCTGGCCGACATACAGGTCGTCCAAAAAGAGCCGCTGGTCCGGGTGCATGGTCATTCCTCCGCTCCCCCCTATTACGATTCTATTACGATGCCAAACCTGACAAAGTTCGCGCTGCGTCCACAGCGGCCACCTCATGCGCCAGCTCCATCGCCACACACAGGGCGCGCGCTTCGGCGAGCAACGCGCGGGCGGCGGCCCGGTCGGCGGGTGTGCCCCCGGCGGTCTGCACCGCGGCCCAGGCCCGCAAGGTGACCGCCCGGTGCCGGCGGGTACCCATCGCCGCTTGCACGGCCGCCGCTTCCGCGTAGGCCGCCAGGGCCTCAGCCCGGCGGCCCTCCGCGGCCGCCAGGCGCGCCGTCGCCAGGGCCAGGGCTTCGGCCTCCGGGCGGGTAGGCGGAGTGGCGGCGGCCAGGCGCGCTTCGGCGAGCCACTGCCGCGCCTGGGCCAGGTCGCCCAGTGCCGCCTCCGTTTCACTCAGGCGGGCCCGCGCCCAAACGCGATCAAACAACAACTGCCGATCGGTCAACGGCACCACGTTAAGCAGCAGGGGGCGGGCGCGCTCCCACCGGCCCTGCTCGCCCAGCAGGCGGGTCAGATCGCGGGTGGCGGTGAGGATCACTTGCAGATTGCCCGTGCGCTGCCCGTTCGTGATGGCGGCCTGGAGCAGGGTGTCAGCGGTGTCGTACTCACCCAGGTAGCCGGCCACGGTGCCCTCGATACGTTCAAGAACCAGCGCTGCCAGATTGCGTGGCTCGAACCGGGCGGCCAGCAGCCGTATCCGGGCCAGGGGTTCGATGGTTGCCGCGAAATCGCCCATCCAGACGGCGGTGTAAATAAGCGTGCCGAGCGCGTGTAGTTCCGACCCAGTTAGCCCGCCTTCCCGATAGACGGCGATACTGCGGCGGATACAAGCGTACGCAGCCGGTAGATCACCGAGCTCCCAGAGCACCACGGCCTGATTGTGCAGGGCCGACCCGGCACTGGGGAGCAGGCCGGCCGTTTGCGCCAGCGCACCGGCCGTCGCCAGCCGGGCGGCGGCCACGGCCAGGGACTCGTCGCGTAGCGTTCCCAGCACGAACAGGGCCTGGATTTCGCCTTCGGGGTGGCCGAGCCGTTGCGCCAGGGCCAGCAGGCGATGGCCGCTGGCGCGTGCTTCGGCGGCCAGGCCGTTATAATAATAGATCCGGGCGATGGCGGTCAGCAGGGGGACATCATCCACCGATTCCACATGATTCTGCACCGCCGCCAGGGCTTCATGGCAGACCGCTAACGCCGCGCGCACATCTCCGCTGTCATAGGTAGTTTGGGCCAACCGGCCGTAGGTGCGCGCCAAGCCGGCCGTATCGGAGAGCGCCGCATAGATCCCAATCGCCGCCCGGTAATCGGTGATCGCCCGGAGGAAATAGCCCTGCCGCGCCTGCGCGTCGCCGCGCCCGGCCAGCAACCGGGCGCGGGCTTCCGGGACGCTCACCAGTGCCAGGGCGGCCGCATAATCCGCGGCGGCTTCCGTGTTGGAGTAGATGGCCAGCGCGCGGTTGGCGGCGTGGGTAAAATAATGCAGGGCCCGTGCGGTATCGCCGGCCAGTTGGAAATGGTGCGCCAGCAGGGCGGCCAAATCGGACTGTCCGGCCCGCTCCAATTCCTCCAGGGTCTGGCCGACGAGGGCGTGCAGGCGCTTGCGGTCGCCCCGCAGCAA
>DATGEF010000752.1:0-4250 GCA_035310405.1 Chloroflexia bacterium
TGACGCTGACGATCGCGGTCAGGCCCTCGCGCACGTCGTCGGCGGTCAGGTTGGCCTCGCTCTCCTTGAGAATCCCGCTTTTGCGCGCATAATCGTTGAGGGTGCGGGTCAGCGCGGAGCGGAAGCCGGTGATATGGGTGCCGCCGTCGATCGTGTTGATGTTGTTGGCGAAGGCGAACACCGACTCCGTGTAGCTGTCGTTGTACTGCAGGGCCACTTCGACGCCCGTCTTCTCGACCGTCTTCCCGACATAGAAGGGCTTGGTCAGCACCGTGCGGCGGCGATTCATATGGCGCACAAGGGAGTAGATACCGCCCTCGAAATAGAACGTGGTCTCGCGCTCACGGTCTTCGCGCTGATCGACAAAGGTGATCTCCAGGCCGCGCGTGAGGTAACACATCTCCCGGAAGCGCTGGGCCAGGAACTCGTAATCATAGTCCGTGGTCTCGAAGATCTCCGCGCCGTCCGCTTGGAAGTACGTCGTCGTGCCCCGGCCGGTCGGATCGTCGCCGACGACGGCGACTGGACCGGTCGGGATGCCGCGCCGGTACTCCTGCGCATACACCTTGCCATTGCGGCGGACCTCGACGCGTACCCATTCCGATAGGGCGTTGACCACCGAGGCCCCCACGCCGTGCAGCCCGGACGAGGTTTTGTAGTTCTCCGAGTCGAACTTGCCGCCCGCGTGTAGCACGGTCATGACGAGCTCCAGCCCGGACTTGTTCTCTTCCTGGTTGATATCCACGGGGATGCCCCGGCCGTTGTCGCTGACCCGGACGATGCCGTCCGCCTGGATGACGACGTCGATATGGTCGGCCGCGCCAATAACCGCTTCGTCCACGCTGTTGTCGACGATCTCATAGACCAGGTGATGCAGACCGCGCTGATCGGTGGACCCGATATACATGCCGGGGCGGACGCGCACGGCTTCCAGGCCCTTCAGCACGCGGATGCTGCTGGCGCCATACTCATGGGATTTCGTCGCCGCGGCTACGTCGACCACGTCTTTGTCTACAGACACCGGGAACCTCCTGCGAGTAGGCAGTAGGCGGTAGGCAGTAGGCAGTTCTCAGCGTCTCCCGGTCGGAGAGTGGTCTGGTTTACCGCTGATTTTGGGCCTGTGCTGCTTTTCCTACTGACGGAATTAGCTTGGATCTAACAGCATTATTATACCATATTGGGGCCAATGTTGCACGTTTGTGCTACTTTTGGGCCGTCGGGTGGGCAGGCCAAAAGAGGGCTCAATACAGGCGTGATTTGCTTATGCCGGCGGGCTATGCGGGGGCGTGTGCTCCTGGATGAAGGTGGCGGCCCGCGCCCAGACGGCCTCGCGCTCGGCATCTTCGGTGATGCCGTGGCCGGAATGCTCATAGACGACCAGCGTTTTGTCGGGACTGGCCGCCTGCGCGTAGAGGTACTCGCCGCAGCCGGGCGGGATCGCCTTGTCGTGGCGCCCCTGCATGATCAGGAGCGGCACCCGCAGCTGGGGCAACAGGCGGCGGGCTTCGCGCCCGATCAGGCTCATCTGGTGGATCGAATGGGTGGGCACGCGTGGGTAATGCCACAGACGCTCCCGGGCCGTCGCGTCGATCAGGTCGGATGGCCCCTTGGTGTGCCAGCGGATCAGATATTTCATGAACGGGAGGACGGCGATCCGGGGGTCGGCGAAGTAGATCGGCGCCCCCATGGCAATGACTCCGGCGATGGGCGGGCGGGCCGTGGCACCCAGGTAGAGGCTGAGCAGCGCGCCCATGGAGAGCCCGCCGACAAAGACGGTATCGCAGTGACGGCGCAGGTCGTGCAAGCCCTGGCCGGCGGCGGCGGCCCAGTCCTGCCAACGGGTGGCGAAGAGGTCGGCGGGCTGGGTGCCGTGGCCGGGCAGCCGGATGCCGCTGGTGGTCAGGCCCTGGCCGGCCAAATACGCGCCCATGCCCCGCATCTCGGCCGGGGAGCCGCTCCAGCCGTGGATCAGCAGGACGCCCGTGCGGCCGCCGGCGTAGAAGAAGGGCTCCGGGCTGGCCGGTTGGGGCCCTGGCGGGGCCCCGCCGATCGCGGGCGCGGTGCTCATCGACCGTTCCCCCCGGGGCGCCCGGCAAAGACCCCATCCCAGAAGGCCAGGACCCGGCGGCCGTATTCGGCGGGAAACACGGCGAAGACGCCCGGCGTGTGGTCGCCGGCCGCGAGGATCCAGCACGCCTTGGGCTGGCCTGCCCGGGCATAGAGGGCATGGGCATTGGCCACGGGGACCAGCGTATCGCCCGTGCTATGGATAATCAGCAGCGGGCGCGGGCTGATGCGGCCGATGAACGCCGCGGGGCGGGCGTCGGCCGCGTTGAAGCCGAGGGTGCGGGCGACCAGGTGCTCGCCATACCACCCTTCGAAGCGGGCCAGCAGTGGGGGGTGGCCGAGCGTGCTGGCCGCGGCGCGGGCGAGCGGCGAGGCGAGCCGCGCGAAGCCGCTGTCGGCGATGACCCCCGCGATCTGCGGGTAGAGCCCGGCGCTGACGATGGCCACGGCCGCGCCGAGCGACCAGCCCATGATGCCGATGGTGGACAGTCCGCGCCCGGCCAGGTAGCGGAGCCCGGCGCCCACATCCTGATGCTCCAGGTAGCCCACCGACGTGTGCGCGCCGCCGCTGCGGCCGTGGGCGCGGAAGTCGAGCAGCAACACATTGTAGCCGGCGGGCTGGAGATAGGCCACATGGCCGAGGATGGCGTCGATGGTGTCGCCGAGACCATGCCCGAGGATCAGCGTGGCCCGCGCCTGGGCCAGCCCGCCGGGCGCGGGGATCAGCCAGCCATAGAGGTCGACGTCGTCCTCACTGCGCAGGCGGATCTCCTCGTAGGCGAGCGCCAGGTCGGCCGGGGTGCCCAACGCGGCGCGGCGGGCGGGCTGCGTGATCTGCTGCACGGCCCAGGCGTCGAAGCGCCGCAAGAGGAGCGTGCCGCCGGCCACCGCGCCGGCCAGGGCCGCCCCGCCTAGCAACACCCCCGCCGGCCGGCCCCCGCGGCCCGCCCCGTTCCTGTCGTGCTCCTGCATCGTCGCCCGCCCCTCCTTGGCCGAAAGCATACACCCCGGGTGCCCAAAGGTCAAGGCGTCCGAGTAGGCAGTAGGCAGTAGGCAACGTCCCGTTGACACCGATTCGTTCCAGCAGTACAATGGTGATGATCGGTAATGATCGCGTAAGGAAGCGCCGCGCGCCGCTGGGCGCGGGAGAATTGTGCGACTATGAGCAGGAGAACCAGCGCCCTCGCCGATGATCAGGAAGCCGCCCGGCAGCGGCTGGTGCGGCCTGACCCAGACGCGCCGCGCGCGGCCACGCCCATCGCTCCGGCCACCGCCCTGACCGTGGCCACGCATATCGGGCCTGGGCGGGGCAGTATGCCCGCCCAGGCGATCCTCCAGTTACAGCAGGCCCTGGGTAATCGCGCGGTAGGTCGCCTGCTCGGGCCGCCCGCCCCCGCGGCCGGCAAGGAGCCGGCCGCGGATCTGGGCAGCCGGCTGCAATCGGCGGCCGGGGGCGGCGCGACCCTGGACCCGAGCGTGCAGCGCCGCCTGGAAGCCGGCCTGGGTACCGGCCTCGCCGGCTTGCGCGTCCATGCTGACGACGAGGCGGACCATCTCGCCCAATCGGTAGACGCGACCGCGTTCACTACCGGCGCGGACATTTATTTTCGTTCCGGCACCTATAACCCCAGCACCTCCGACGGGCTGCAGCTGCTGGCCCACGAAGCGGCGCATGCCGTGCAGCAGTCCAAAGGCCCAGTGGATGGCATCCCCACTCCGGCTGGGGTGGCGATCAGCCAACCCGATGACCCCTTCGAGCGGGCCGCCGACTTGTCGGCCCAGGCCGTGCTCAGCGGCGCGTCCGATCTCGCGACCGTATCCCCGGCGCCCCAATCGGCTACGCCGGCCCAGCGCCAGGCTGCGCCGGAAGACGAGGACGACACACCGGCAGTCCAACTCAAATCGGCCACGAGCGGCCTCTACCTCCAACGCTAGCCGGTGGCTGCCACCCCGCCACTGGTCACTGGTCACCGGTCACCGGTCACTCGTCTAACGCACCCCCGCCGCCTGGAGGACTTCGCCACCCAGCAGGCCGAGGCTGACCTGGTAGGGGAGTGGGAGCTCGGGGTGCCACTCGAAGCGGGCGCGTTCGAAGTACTGTGTGCGATAGACCCGGCCGTCGGTCGGGCTGACCGCGTCGTACTCTTCGCTGATCGGGTAGCCGAACAGCGCCAGGCCGCCGT
>DATGEF010000753.1:0-3348 GCA_035310405.1 Chloroflexia bacterium
CTGGGCCGGCCCGGGGCGCAAGCCGGCGGGTGTGCGGGCGCCGGGAAGGGGAGATTGAGTCCGGCGCCTCAACTGGATGCCTGCTTCGGCAGATGCATCTCGTGGATCGCCGCCATCAGCTTCTGGGCCGCGAGGCGGGACTCGGCGGCCTTGGCGGCGGCCGCCGCCTCCCGCGCGGCCCAATCTGGGGGTGGGGTCGGGGCACCGGGGCGGGCCGGCAGCGGATGCTGTATATGATAGCCAATCGCTCGACGCATCCACTGGCGCCAGGCGGCCGCCAGGCCGGCGGGCACCTGGCCCTGCTGGCGATGGTGGTCGCGCCAGGCGTCCGTCTCGCGGTTGAGCGGGATCGCCTCGGCGGGGATGCAGGCGGTGGCACGTTCGGCGTCCCACCAGGTCTGCAGAGGAGTCTCGCCAGATCGGGCAATTAGGCCGAGCGCGGCCACCGCGGCGTAGTCGATCGTGTACCAGATGGTGCGGTCAATCGCCAGCCTGTTGTAGTTGCCGGTGAGGATCAGGCCGCGGGTGCGCAGGCGCTGCAACACGCGGCGGATCGTGTCGGGCGTCCAGAAGGGCATCTGCGTGACCCACTGCGGGTACGAGTTATAGATCCAGAGGCGGCCGTCGCGGGGTTTGCCCGCGGTGCGCAGCCAGTAGTGGATCTGCTGGAGCATGATCGCCTCGGGCAGCCCGATCATCGCCGCCAGGCTGGGCAGCACGATCAGCGGCGGCTCGTCCAGCAGCAGCTTACTGGCCGCTGGGTCCGGAATCTGGGGCATAAGAATCCTCCTTGTGATATAATTTGTAGCAGCAGCGGCTATTATAGCGTAGCGGCGCTACGAATGCAAGCCTTTTGCCCACGAAAATACACCCGATTTTGCGCAACTCGGCAGGATTTTGCATCCCGGCGGGGCGGCTGATCCGCGGGCGGCGGCCGACCTCTCCCCTAACCCCTCCCCGGCGCGGTTCAGGAGCGGACAGATAATGCCGGGCACAAAGCGCAGAACGCGAGTACGCCGGCCTGGGTGGTGACGGAGGGGATGCGCCGTACTGCGGACTGTGGGAGAGGGCACTGCCCTCGAAGCTCTGGCCGCGCGGGTGGGTCCCGATCCCGCGCCAGGTCGTGCGGCGAGTATTTCGAGGGCAGAGCCCTCTCCCACAGACGTTTCAGGCGCAGGCCATGGCCCATCATCGACGCCCCGTTGCCTGCACGATCGGTCCGCTCCTGAACCCCGCGCCGGGGAGGGGCGAGGGGAGAGGTGCATTCCCGCGCCGCCATCTAGCCGGCCGCCGCCCGTGCAAAATCCTGCCGAGCACCCCCCAGTTTGGCGCAACTCGGCGCACCCTGGCGGGCCGTGGTATAATGGTCCGGCCGGCGACGGTGCCGCCGGCCAGATCCGCCCGCGGCCGCGCGATCCATCGGCGGCCGCGGATCGCGCCCTGATCCCGATGGAGACCCACCATGCAGCTCACCGGGCCGCAACGCCGCCAGCTCCAGGCCGCGTTGCTCAGCGCGTTCCCCAGCCTCGCCGACCTGGCCCAGATGGTGGCATATGAGCTGGACCAGACCCTCTCCACGATTGCCGGGAGCGCCAATCTCACCGAGGCGGTGGTTAACCTCGTCGACTGGGCGGCGGCCCACGAGCAGCTGGCCGCCCTCATCCGCGGCGCCATCTCCGCGAACCCGGACAACCCCCAATTGCCGGCGCTGGCGGCTGAGCTGGGGGTCAGCACCGCGGTGGAAGAGCGGACGGCGCCCGGCCCCGCGGCGCCTGACCTCTTCCGGGTGCCCTATCCCCGCGACCCGTTCTTCGTCGGCCGGGAAAAAGAGCTGTCCACGCTGGATGAGGCCTTGCGCCGCGAGACGCGGGGCCACGGCGTCCTGCCGATTCTGGTCGGGCCGGCCGGCATCGGCAAAACCCGGCTGGCCGCCGAGTTCGCCTACCGCGTCCGCGACCGGTTCCCCGGCGGCATCTTCTGGCTGGCCATGGACCCACCCGAAGGGGTCGCGGCCCAGGTGGCCGCCCTGGGCGGGCCGGACGCCCTGAATCTCCCCGGCGCCACGACGCTCCCGTTGGCCGACCAGGTCGCCGCCGTGCGCGCCGCCTGGCAGGAAAGCATCCCCCGGCTGCTGGTTTTCGACAACCTCGCCGACCCGGCGCTGCTCGACCAATGGCGGCCGCGGGGCGGCGGCACCCGCGTGCTCGCCACCAGCCGCCTGCCAACCTGGGACTCCACCGGCGAGGCCCGGCCCCTGGTGCTCGCACCGTTGGAGCGGGGCGCCGACCAGGAGCTCCTGTTGACGCCCCGCGCCCTGGAGCTGGGAGTCTCGGTGGCGCAGCTGCTGGCCGACCCGGGCCAGCGGCGCGCCGCGGACGCCATCTCCAGGGAGCTGAACAACCTGCCGCTGGCCCTGACCCTCGCCGGCACCTACCTGAAAACCTACTCGGGCGTCAGCTTAGACCAATACCTGGGCCAGCTGCAAGCCGGGCGCGCGGCCCCGCCGCCGGTCGAGGCCGAGGGGCCGCCCGGCCCCAGCCCGAGCCTGGACGCGGCCTTCGCGCTCAGCTATGACCGCCTGGACCCCCGCCAGGACGTCGACTCCCTGGCGCAGACCCTGCTGCAGCGGGCCGCGCAATGCGCGCCGGCGCCGATCCCCCGCCGCCTGCTGGTGCGCGCCGCCGGCCTCGACCCCGACGCGGCGCCCGCGGCGGCCCTGGCCGGCCAGGCGCTGGACCGCCTGGCGGCGCTCGGCCTGCTGGAGCCGCTGCCGGAGGGCGAGCTGCGCCTGCACCCCCTGCTGGCCGCCGCCGTGCGCCGCCGCGCCCTCGATCCGGCCGGCGACACCGCCGCCGTGGAAGCGGCGCTGATCGCCGAAGTCCGCATTGTCCGCCAGGCCGGCTATCCGCTGGCCGGCCGGCCCTACCTGCCCCACCTGCGCCATGCCGTGGCGGCCGCCGAGCCGCGCGGCGATGCAACGGCCGCCGCCCTGTTGAACACTCTGGGCACCCTCTTGCAGGATCAAGGCGACTATGCGGCCGCCCGCCCGCTCCTGGAGCGGGCGCTGACCATTTATGAGGCCACGCTCGGCCCCACCCACCGCGACACCGTGGCCAGTCTCAACAACCTGGCGCTCTTGCTGCAAGTCCAAGGTGACTACGCGGGGGCGCGGCCCCTCTACGAGCGCGCCCTTACCATTTCGGAAGCCACACTCGGCCCCACCCACCCCGACACCGCGGTCGGTCTCAACAATCTGGCGGGCCTGCTCCAGGACCAGGGGGACTATGCAGTGGCGCGGCCCCTCTACGAGCGCGCCCTCGCCATTTGCGAAGCCACGCGCGGCCCCAC
>DATGEF010000754.1:0-10723 GCA_035310405.1 Chloroflexia bacterium
CGGGTGTTAACCGAGGTCCTGGGCTTCCGGGAAGCAGGCCAGTACCCGGCCGCCGCGGCTCCGGCCCGCCCGATCCATGTGTTCGCGACGGGGGCAGGGGGCCCGGGCGCGGAGGTCCATGTCGACGAGCGGAGCGATCTCCCCGCGGAGCAGCTGGGCCACGGGGGCGTCCACCATGTCGCCTTCCGGGTGCCCGACACCCAGGCGCACCGCGCCTGGCTGGATCGGCTCCAGACGGCCGGCGTGCGGAACTCGGGGGTCATCGATCGCTACTACTTCCAGTCGATCTACTTCCGCGAGCCGAACGGCATCCTGTTCGAGCTCGCCACGGATGGGCCCGGCTTTACGTCCGACGAAGAGGCCGCGCATCTGGGCGAGCGGCTAGCCTTGCCGCCCTTCCTGGAGCCGCGCCGGGCGCAGATCGTGGCCCGCTTGCAGCCGCTGGAGCTGGCGGTCCGCTGAGCCGCCGCGCGGGCTTAGCGCCCGCGGGCGGCGCGCAGAGTGCGGCGCAGGCGCCGGATGCCGCGCTCGACGGCCTGCGCCAACGGCTCCGGGGCCACCGGGGGCAGGATGGCCCAGGGGGCGCGGTCATGGGCGGCCAGCACGGCATTCGCCGCGGCCAGCGCCGTGACCGTCGCCCGCTCCAGAAAGAAGGCCGGTACCGGGTGGCGCAGCCAATCGCCACAGGCCACCAGGCCGGGCCACGGCGTCATCACGCCGAGGTGCTCCGCGGCGGTGCCGACCGCGAAGAGGGTGTGGACGGCGGGGTTGCGCCAGGCGACGCCGCGGATCAGGCTGCCGCGCAACTCGGGATAGGCCCGCTCCACGTCGAGCTGCGCCCGGGCCAGCAAGACCTCCTCCGGCTGGTCCAGCAGATCGGGTGGGCCGTAGATCTGCACTTCGACCGCACTCCCCCCCGTGACCGCCGCCCAGGCCGCGAACGCGGGCTGGATGCGGTCGAGCCAGAAGAAGTTGTCGACGATGAAATCGCCACTGGCCAGCCCGGCCTCCGCCCCCCGGCGCGGCCGGCGGCCCCACCAGAGCCGGATGGTGCCCGTGGGCAGCCCTCCGGGGTAGCGCAACGCCGCCGCCGCGGCGGCCGTGCCGGGGCTGGTCGCCAGCAGCTGGGCCGCCGCCGGGGCATCGACCGCCAGCACGACATCCTGGGCGAGGATCGTGCCCGCCGATCGCACGCCATCCGGCTCCGCGTGCCAGGTGACCCGCCAGCCATCCGCTGTCTGCTCCAGGCACGTGACCCGCCGCCCCAGGTGCACCGCGCCGCCCAGCGCGCGGATGCGGTCCACCCAGGGCCCGATCATATAGGGGACCGGGGCCGTGGGGAAATAGGAGAACGCCTGGCTGTCGCGGCGCAGCAGCGTGTAGAAGCGGAGAAAGGCGATAAACCCCGAGAGCGGCACATTTTGCGGATAATCCGAGAGGCCGCTCCGGGCCAGGGCGCCGATGAAGGCCTGCACGGTGGGCGACCAGTCGCCCGTGAGATCGGCCATCGTCTTGCCGGCCATGGGCAGCTCTTCGCCGATCGGGTCGGTGCCCACGGCGACCAGGATCGTGGCCAGCACGGCGGGGAGATAGAGGTAGTCCCGCGGGCCGAGCATCGCCAGGAAGCGGGGGCGGATAAACATCGGCAGATAGTGGAACGGCGCCGGGACGGGGCTGTGGATCACGGCCGAGCCGAGCTCGGCGTAGCGGACCCGCCCCCGCCGCGCATCGATCCATTCCTGGCCATGGGCCGGGATGAGGCCGGAGTACAGGCCATAGCGCTGCAGGAGCGCGGTCAGGTTGCGGTACTGGCCCCAGATCGCGTGGATGCCGTGCTCGCCCGGGAAGCGGAAGGGCTGCCCCCCGGCGTCCAGCACCACGTCGACGCCCCCGGCCAGCCGGCCGCCGGGCGCCGTGGGGTCGGCCTCCAGGACCAGCGGCGGCACCCCGCGCTCGGCCAGGTGGAGCGCGGCCACGATCCCGGCCATCCCCCCGCCGACCACCACCGGCGGCGGGCGCGCCGATCCCGGCGCGTCGCGGCTCGCAGTATCTACCATAGCGCATTATAATATATCCGTGTTACGCATTCACCTGTTGGGTCCGCCGTACCTGGAGCGCGACGGCCAGCCGGTCAAGTTCGCGGGGTTACCTCGGACCTGGCCGCTGTGGGCCTATCTCCTGCTCCACCGCCACCACGCGGTGGACCGCCAGACCCTCGCCTTCACCCTGTGGCCGGATGACTCCGAGCCCGGCGCCCGGGCCAACCTGCGCCGGCATCTGCACGACTTGCAGCGCCGCTTGCCCCCCGCGCCGCCGGGGGCCCCCTGGTTGCTGGTCGATCCCCGCGCGGTACAGTGGAACCCCGGCGCGGACTCCTGGCTGGACGTCGCCGAGTTCGAGCGGCTGAGCGCGGCGACCCAGACCCTGGCCGCGGCGGTGGCCCTCTACACGGGCGACCTCTTACAGAACGTCTATGACGACTGGCTCTTCTACGAGCGCGAGCGCCTGCGCGACCTCTATCTGTCCGATCTTGCCCGGCTGACCCTGGAAAGCCGGGCGCGGCGGGAGTACCCGGCGGCGGTGGCGTACGCGCGGCAATGGCTCGCCGCGGACCCCCTGCGCGAGGATGCCTTGCGCCAATTGCTGGCCGTGCGCTATGAGGCGGGGGATCGCAATGGGGCGTTGCAGGACTATGACCAGTTCGCGCAGCGCTTACGCGCCGAGCTGGGCGTGGACCCGATGCCGGAGACGGTGGCCGTATATGAGGCGGCGACCAGCAATGCCCGCCTGCCCAACGAGACGGCGCGCGGGGAACCCACGCCAGGCGGCGGGGCGCCGGCGCCCCGCCTGATCTTGCCGTTTGTGGGCCGCGACGCGGAGCTGGCCCAACTGCGCGGGTGGTGGAGCCGCGCGGCGCGGGGGAGCGGGGGCGTGGTGCTGGTGGGGGGCCAGGCCGGCATGGGGAAGACCCGCCTGGCGGCCGAGCTTGCGGGGCAGGCGGAGCGGGAGGACGCGCACGTCTTGCGCGGCGGCACGACCTTTGCCGAGCCGGCGCCCTATCAAGCGGTCGTCGAAGCCCTGCGCACGGCGCTGCCGCTGCTCGCCGCCCTCCCGCTGGAGCCGATCTGGATGGCGGCCCTCGCCTCGCTGGTGCCGGAGCTCCGTACCCGGCGCGGCGCGCCAGCCGCCCCGTGGCCCCCGCTGGCGCCGCTCGACCCGGAGCGCGAGCGGACCCGGCTGTTCGAGGCCCTGACCCGCGGCCTCACCAGCCTCGCCCGGCCCCGCCCCCTGCTCCTCATCCTGGAAGACCTGCAGTGGGCGGGCGCCGCCACAGCCGGGCTGATCGAATTCCTGGCGCGGCGGGTGGCGCACAGCGCCCTGCTGATCCTGATCACCTATCGCGAGGAAGAGACCCCGCGCACCCACCCGCTCCGGGCCTTGCGCCGGCGCCTGCAAAGCGAACACCAATTGCGGCACCTGGCGCTGGGGCCGTTACCCCGCGAGGCCGTCGAGAGCCTGGTCGCGCGGATCCCGGGGCTGGGGCCCGTGGGCGCGCAGGAGATGGCCCGCGATTTCTACACCCGCAGTGAGGGCCACCCTTTCTTTCTCGGCGAGTTGATCCGCGAGTCGCTGGAGCAGGCGCGGGCCCCGGGCGCGGACCCCGGCGCGCCGGCGCGGAGCGCCGGGCCCCCCAGCGGCGTGCGTCCCCTCATCGCGGCGCGCGTGGCGCGGCTCTCGCCGCAGGCGCGGGCCCTCGCCGATGTCGCCGCGGTGGTGGGCACGGCTTTCCCCGTCGAGCTGGTGCGGGAGGTGAGCGGCTGGGACGAGGCCCAGGTGCTGGCCGGCCTGGACGAATTGCTGGATCAGGGGCTGGTGAGCGAGGTCGTGGGGCGCCGCCGGGCCGACTACGCCTTCACGCACTCCCTGATCCAGGCCACGATCTACGCGGATCTGCCGGCTGCCCTGGCCACGCGGCGCCATCGCCGCTTAGCGCAGGTGATGGCAGAGATCTATGCGGATCGCCTGGAAGAGCTCGCCGGCGAGCTGGCCTGGCACTTCGACCGGGGGGCGCAGGCGGAGCCGGCAGCGCAGTACTATCTGGTGGCGGCCCAGCACGCCCTGGAAGTCTACGCCGACGCCGAGGCCGCGCGCTATCTCGCCCGCGCCCTGGAGCTCACCCAGGATCCCGCGCGGCGCTTTGCGCTGCTGGCGCTGCATGAGGGGATCGCGAGCCGCCACGGCGACCGCCCGGCGCAGGCGGCGGCCCTGGAGCAAATGGCGGCCCTCGCCGCCACGCTGGGCGCGGAGGACCCCATTTGCCAGGTGCTGCTGCGTCGTATTTTGCTCCAACGCGCGCTGGGCGACCATGCGGCCGAGGCCGCGCTGATCGCGCAACTGGAGCAACGGGCCGCGCGCTCCGGCCTGGTCCGTTGGCAGGCCGCGGCCTTGCAGGCCGCAGGGAGCTATCAGTTGCTGCTCAGCCGGTATGACCAGGCGACGGCGCTCGTACAGCAGGCACTGGAGCGGCGCGAGGCGCTGGAGGATGTGCCGGGGCAGGTCGAGTGCTATGCGCTCCTGGCGGAAGCGGCGGCCCTGCAGGGCCAGTTCCCTGCCGCGCAACGCTGGCTGCACCAAGCCGAGGAGTTGGCCGGCGGCTCCCGGGCCAACCGATCGCTCCTGGTCCGCACCCTGCGGGCCACCGCGATGGCGGCGACCCTCCAGGTGGACATCGACCTGGCCTATGCGCTGGGCCAGCAAACTCTGGACCTCTGCCGGACCATCGGCGACCGCGAATGCGAAGCCGACGCGCATGCGCGCGTGGCGTCGGCGGCGGCGCGGCTCTTCCACATCGAGGAGGCCCGCCAGCACTATGCGCAGGCGGAAGCGATCTACCTGGCCCTGGGCAACCGCCAGGGCCAGGCCGCGGTATTGGTGAATGCCGCCATGCTCGGCGCCAACCTGGGGCAGTATGCCGACGCCATCGCCGCATCCCGCCGCGCCGAAGGGTTGTTCCAGGCGCTGGACGACATGCGCGGCCAAACCACCAGCCTGGTCAACATTGCCGAGCACGCGCTGCGCCAGGGCGACTACCGCACGGCCAAAGAGGCCGGCGCGCGCGGGCTCGACCTGGCCCGCACCCTCAAGAGCCCCATGCTGGAGGCCTATGCCCTGGCTAACCTGGGGGCCGCCGAGCGGGAGCTGGGGCAGCTAGAGCCGGCCATCGCGCACATGGAGGCGGGTCTGGAGATCCGCCGGACGACGGGGCAGGTGGCGGTCGAGCTGGCCACGGACCTGTGCGATCTGGCCCTGGCCTACCTGCGGGCCGGCCGGCTGGCCGCCGCCCAACAGGCCGTCGACGAGATGCTGGCCCTGCTGGCGGCGGACCCGACGCACATGACCCACCCGCAGTTCATCCTCTGGGTCGCGGCGCAGACCTATCGCGCCCTGGGCCAGCCGGAGAAGGCGCACGCCCTGCTGGCCCAGGCGTATCAGGTGCTGCAGGAGCGCGCCGCCGCGATCCCCGACCCGGAATCGCGCGCGACCTTCGCCCAGCTGCCGTATAACCGCGATCTGCGGGCCGCCTATACACATAACGAGTGGCCGTGATCCCGCTGCGGCCCTAGTGCAGGTTCCGGTGACCTGTTGAGGTTCGGTACCGAGGAGTGAGCACCCCCAGGTGCGAACGGCGGGGCGCGACCCGTTCGCACCTGGGGGTGCTCACTCCTCATTCCCCAGTAGCTGGCTTGATCCGGCCCTAGCTCCCCCCTTTCGGACGCTTTTCGGACGGCTCTTCTTCTATACTGATAATGATCCTCAACGATGCTTAACAATTCGCAGAGTGAAAGGTTATAGAAAATGACAACCCACCAACCCCGCCCGCCGTTCCGGGGTGCCATGCCGCTGGCGTTCGTACTCATCGGGACTCTGTTGGCTTCGGCGTGCGACAGCGGCACGGCCCCCCGGCCGGCCGCCCCGGGAGCCCGGGGGGCGGCCACCGTCGCCCCTGTGAGCGCAGCCGCCGGCAACAAGACGAACAGCAAACTCGATTGCCAGGCGCTCGCCAATGCCGCGTTTGACTTCAATAGCAGCGAACCCTTTTTGATGACGCTGACCGCGGGGGGCGGCTCCGTGGTGAACCGGGTCGACTCGCCCATGTATATCGACACCGCCAAACTGCGCACCGATCTGGGGGTGCTCGCCACGCTGCCCGACCCCACGGACGCGGCGGAGATCGCCATGATGGGCAAGCCCAGCGAAGCCATCCCCCAGTGGGGCCAATTATTGGATCGCCTCGATGCGCAGGCCAAGGCCGGGCCGACGCCGGCCCAGACCCCCAGCGGTACGAACAGCCTCAGCGACCAGCAACTGCTCGGCCTCACCGCCAAGCTCACCAAGATGTCCGCGGCCCTCGGCATGGCCCTGGACCGCGCCTGCCCGGGCGTCTCCGCGAACGTCCCCCAGGCGCAATTGCCTGGGGCGCCGGCGACGCCCCTGCCGGCCGGCTACCAGATCGGCCAGACGGCCCCCGTCGGCGACCTGCGTGTGACCCTGGACCGGGTCGCGACCATCGCGGGCGGCCTGCCCACGCCCGGCAACCGCTTCGTGTTCGTTTACTTCACCGTGGAAAACAGGGGCGCGTCCCCCTTCCAGGTCAATACATTGACCGGCACCCATTGGGAAGACGCCACAGGCAAGCGGTACTCCGCCGATCCCTACAGCGTCGCCCTCGATCCGAACACGACTAACTTCGATGGCGGAGTCCAGCCCGGCGCCAAGCAGAGCGGCGCCATCGGCTACCAGCTGCCGAGAGACGCGGGTGACCTGGTCTGGGTGTTCGCGGATTTCCGGCCCAACTACGCCGTGTTCGCCGTGAAAGCGCAGGATGTCGTGACCGTCGGCACGCCGGTGACGGAGCTCACCGCGAGCGCGCTGCGGTCCGGCGCTGCGGCCACTCAGACGGCGTTCGTCGAGATGGCCCTGGGGGCCGACGCGACGCAGGCGGCGGCGGGCACCGACACGCCGGCCCCGGTGGAGCCGACGGAGACTGCCGCCCCAACCGATACGCCGGCCCCCGCGGAGCCGACGGAGACTGCCGCCCCGCCCGAGCCAACCGACACGCCGGCCCCCGCGGATCCGGCGGAGACGCCGACGGCCAGCCCCTGAGCCGGCGGCGGGCGCGGTCGCGCGTCAAGCTAATGCGCTAGCGCGTCAACTCGCGCAGCGCCCGTTGGGGCGCCGGCGGCACAAAGCTGGGGCGCCGCAGCCCCTGGCGTCGCCTAGCAGAAAGGCGCAAGGCTATGACCCCGAACACGATCGACCCGCCCGCAAGCCGCCCCGACTCCCGGGGGGACACGGCCCGTGCTTTCGTCGCGCTCGGGTTGAGCCTGTGGGCGCTTTGGGCGCTTATTGTGACCCCCGCGCTGGTGTTCCTGTCCGGCAGCGGGGCGGACCCGGGGGCGCCCCCGCTGTTCTCCGATGCCAGCTACTTCATCCCGGCCCTGGCCCTGGCCGGCGGCGGCTGGCTGGTGCTGCTGGTGCTGGCCTACGCGCGCCGGTCGCGCGGCCGGGCCGCGGGGCTTGCCGCCACGGTGGGCTTGCTGCTCGCGACGCTCGGCACGTTCCCCCCGTCGCTACTGATCCTGGGCGTGCTGGGGGGCGAGGGCGTGCTGATCTGGGGGGCGGGGCGGTGGCTGTGGCGCGCGCACCCCGGCTGGGCGGCCGGGCTGGTCGCCGCGGCGCTCCTGCTGGCGGGCGGCAGTGAGTTCTACCTGGCCGGCGCCCCTGCGCGCCCCGTCGTCTTCGATCCATCCCACGGCGCGCGCCCGGGTGAAGTGGTGCTGCATCCCGGCGCGGTGGTGGAGCTGACGCTGGCGTGCCCGGCCGGTCGCGTGCCCAGATACCGGCATTTCGACACGGAGGTGCTCAGCCCCGGGCCGCTGGGGCTCTTGCGCCAGGGCACGCCCGTCGTGCGCTATATGGGCCTCCTGCCCGGCAGGAGCCATATCCTGATCTTTTGCTACGGGGCCAGTTTCTCTGGTGATGAATTGGAGGACTTGACCTTTTCCGTCACCCCCTGGTGAGCTACGGCCGGACCCGTGACCTTCCGCCGGCTTGACGAACGGTCCTCCGTGTGGTAAAGGTACAGTATAGTCGACGGCGGGCCGGTGCTCACCGGCCGGATAGCGCACCCGGATCCGGGCCACGGGCAGGACACCATGCGGCGATTGCTATGTCTCGCGCTTTTGGGCCTGGCGGGCGTGCTGCTCAGCACGCGGGGGCCGGTCACGCTGCCGGGCCAGGCCCCCGGGGCGCCGCCGCGCGGGCCCGCGGCGCTCCTGCCCGCGCCGCCGCTCTACCTCGGCCTGGACGCCTACCGGCACTGGGACAAGCTGGCCTACCTGGAGATCGGCGACCGGGTCGCCGGGCAGTCGACCGCCGATCCCGGCGGCACGAACTGGGACAACAGCCAGGTATTGCGCATCCTGCCCGACGGGCAGCATGTCTTGTTCGATCAGCTGGGCCCCGGGGTCGTCACCTTTCTGCGCATGCAGGAGACGTACGGCGCCCCCTGGAACCTGGACCTCGACGGCGGCGGGGCGATTCCGGTCGCGCCCGCCATGCTCGGGCAGCCGAGTCCGGCCGGCTTCCCGGCCAGCGCCTTCCCCTATCCCTTGTCGCTCGCCGTGAGCCAGACGCAGGGGAGCAGCATCCTCGCCGCCGCTATCCCGTTTGCGCACCGCCTGACCTGGACTTCGGTGCTCACCAATGGTAATTTTTACGCGCTCTATCGCAAGCTGCCGTATGGCACCCCGCTGACCACCTGGACCGGGACGGAGCCGGTCGCCGACGTCGCCGGCCTGCTGCAGCAGGCGGGGACCGATCTTGCCCCGGCCGGGCTCCCCAGCCTGACCGGCACGCTGACGATCACCGCCGGGGAGACCACGCTCACGACGCTGCCGGGCCCGAGCCAGATCCGCGCCCTCCAGATCAGCGTCCCGGCGGGGGACCAGGTGGGGCTAGGCAACGCCCGGCTGCGCATCTACTGGGACGGCGAGACCAGCCCCAGCGTCGACACGCCGCTGAAATTCCTGGCCGGCGATGGGGCCGGCGTCTACCAGCCCGCCGATCGCCCCCTCGTCCGCGGCTGGATCGCCGGGGCCGGGGGCGATGGCCAGCAGATGGCTTTCAACCTCTACTGGCCGATGCCCTTCACGACGACGGCGCGGATCGCGATCGCGCCGACCAGTGCGATCACCATCCCGAACGTGACCTGGGCGATTCGGGCCGAGCCGTTCTACGATCCGCCCGGCTGGTGGGGCACCTTCCACGCGACCTACACCAGCGTGCCGACGCCCACGCTGGGCGAGGATATGACCTTTCTCGACGTCGCCGGCTCCGGCCGCGTGGTCGGCACGGTGGTCAACTTTGCCGCCCCCGGCAGCACGCTGGAAGGCGATCCGCGGATCTTTATTGACGACAACCAGACGCCGCAGATCGCGGTCACCGGGAGCGAAGAGTGGGGCCTAGGCGGGAACTACTGGAACGGCGGCATCCAGACCTCGCTGCCGCTCGGCGGCTTGCCGAGCAGCCTCAACAACCCGCCCGGCGCCGACGTCGACGGCGCGGCGCTCTACCGCTTCCTGATCGCCGATAGCATCCCCTTCAACCGGCATGTCGTCATCCGCTGGGAGCACGGCGGGCGCGATGAAACGCCCAACCCCTACCGTGCCGCCGTCTTCTGGTACGGCACGCCGGTGCAAACCGCCCTGCTCAGCGACGAGCTCCGGCTCGACGACGCGGCCAGCCGCGCGGCCCACCAGTACCAGGCGCCCGGCGCGACGCCCTATGATCTGCAGGCCGGGTATGAATACCCCCCCCATACCCTGCCGATCAGCGGCACCGTCATCGCGCTGACCACGGTCAGCAGCTTTACCCTGGCCGTGGACCCGCGCAACGCCGGGACCTTCCTGCGGCGCACCTTCGACTATGGGCGCGCCAACCAGCGCGCCCGCCTCTTCGTCGACGGCCAGTTCGCCGGCACGTGGTATAGTGCCGGCGCCTCCACCCGGGTGGACGGCGCGGGCGTCGCCCGCCGCTGGCGCGACGAAGAGTTTCCGCTCCCGGCCGCGCTCACCGCCGGCAAAAGCGCGGTGACCATCCGCGTCGAAGCCGTGCTCGCGGCCGACCCGCCCGCCGCGGTCTGGACCGAAGCCCGCTACCAGCTCTACAGCTTTGTGCTGCCGCCGGCTGACGGGCCCAGCCCGCCATGCGCGATCATCTTCCAGGATGTGCCGCCCGCCGCCTATTACTATGGGCCGGTGGAAAGCCTGGCCTGCCGCGGCGTGCTCTCCGGCTACGACGACGGGACGTTCCGCCCGGCGGCGACCACGACGCGTGGCCAGCTCGCCAAGATCGTGGCCGGCGGCTTCGCCCTGCCCGCCCCCACGCCCGCCGCCACGTTCGCCGACGTGCCGATCACGGCGCCGCTCTGGAGCAGCATCGAAACGGCCGCCCAGCACGACATCGCCGGCGGCTACGCCTGCGGCGGCCTGGGGGAGCCGTGTGACAGCCAGGCGCGGCCCTACTTTCGCCCGGCCGCCCCGGTCACGCGCGGCCAGCTCGCCAAGATTCTGATCGCGGCCACCGGCTGGAGTCTCGTGGATCCGCCCACCGCGCGGTTCGCCGACGTGCCCCCGAGCAGCGCCTTCTATCCCTTCGTGGA
>DATGEF010000755.1:0-5938 GCA_035310405.1 Chloroflexia bacterium
CCGGTGATCGGGCGCAAGAAAGAAATTGAGCGCGTCATCCAGATCCTGTCGCGCCGCACGAAGAATAACCCCGCCCTGATCGGGGAGCCCGGCGTCGGTAAAACCGCGATCGTCGAAGGCCTCGCCCAGCGCATCGTCGCCGGCGAGGTGCCGGAGACGCTGATCGGCAAGCGCGTGCTGGCCCTCGACATCGGCGCGCTCGTCGCGGGCACCAAGTACCGCGGCGAGTTTGAGGAGCGCCTCAAGAAAGTCGTCGGCGAGATCAAGGAGAGCAACTCGATCCTGTTCATCGACGAGCTGCACACCCTGGTGGGCGCCGGGGCGGCCGAAGGGGCGGTCGACGCCGCCAATATCCTCAAGCCCGCCCTGTCGCGGGGCGAGCTGCAGACGATCGGCGCCACGACGCTGGACGAATATCGCAAATATATCGAGCGCGATGCGGCCCTCGAACGCCGCTTCCAGCCCGTGCAGGTCGATGAGCCGACGGTCGAAGAAACCCTGGCGATCCTGCGGGGCGTCGTGAGCCGCTACGAGGAGCACCACCGCCTGACGATCACCGACGAGGCCCTGAAGGCCGCCGCGACTCTCGCCGCCCGCTATGTGCCGGATCGCTTTATGCCGGACAAAGCGATCGATCTGATCGACGAAGCCGCCTCGCGCGTGCGCCTCTACCGGGCCACCAGCCCGGCCAACCTGCGGGAAGCGATGCACGACCTCGATCTGCTGCACAAGGAGAAAGAGTCCGCGATCCAAACCGAAGACTACAGCCGCGCCCAGGAGCTGCTGGACCGGGAGCGCCGCCTGCGCGACCGCATCAGCCAGATGGAAGCCGGCTGGAGCGAAGAGCGCGTCGAAGAGAAGCCCTTCGTCACCGAAGAAGATATCGCTCAGATCGTCTCGATGTGGACCGGCATCCCGCTGATGCGCATCGCCGGCGAGGAGAGCGAACGCCTCCTGCAGATGGAAGAGTCCCTGCACAAGCGGGTCATCGGCCAGGAAGAGGCGATCTCGATGCTGGCCAAGGCGGTGCGCCGCGCGCGCGCCGGGCTCAAGGACCCCAAGCGCCCGATCGGCGCCTACATCTTCCTCGGGCCCACCGGCGTCGGCAAAACCGAGCTGGCCAAGGCGCTGGCCGAGTTTATGTTCGGCTCGGAAGATGCGCTCATTAAAATCGATATGTCGGAGTTCATGGAGCGGCACAATGTCGCCCGCCTCGTCGGCGCGCCCCCGGGCTACGTCGGCTACGAAGAGGGCGGCCAGCTCACGGAGGCCGTGCGCCGTAAGAGCTACTCGGTGATCCTGCTCGACGAAATCGAAAAGGCGCACCCGGAAGCCTTTAACATGCTGCTCCAGATCATGGAGGACGGCAACCTGGCCGACGCCAAGGGCCGCCGGGTCGACTTCCGCAACACGATCATCATCATGACCTCGAACGTCGGCGCCGACGTGATCAACCGCGACCTGAGCATCGGCTTTTCGACGCGCCAGGACAGCGAGAAGTCCCAGAAGCGCGAATATGAGCTGATGAAAGACAAGGTCGTGGCCGAGCTGAAGAAGACCTTCAAGCCCGAGTTCATCAACCGCCTGGACGGCGTGATCGTCTTCCACTCGCTGACCAACGTCGAGATCCGCCGCATTGCCGACCTGCTGCTGAACCGGCTGCGCAAGCAGATCCGGGAGCAGGATATCACCCTGGAGGTCAGCGACGAGGCCATGGACCTGCTGGCCAAGCGCGGCTATGACCCGAACTTCGGGGCCCGCCCGCTGCGCCGCATCATCCAGAACCTGATCGAAGACCCGATGGCCGAAGGCATGCTCGAGAGCCGCTTCCTGACCGGCGGCACGATCCAGGTCTCGGTCGAAAACGACCTGCTCAAGATCGAAAGCCGGAACCCGCCGGCGCCCGAGGTGCCCGAGGAACCCGTGGAGCCCCAGGCCAAAGCCAAGCGCAAGGGCAAAGCCGACAAGGAAGCCGCCGGCGTCGCCGCCGGCGGCCCCGAGGACGAGCCCGAGACCACCTGATCCCCCGCCCCCGCGGGGTCCGATCCGGGAATCAACAAAGAGGGTGGGATGCCAGGTTGGCATCCCACCCTCTTTGTCGTGAACATTGCGCCCCGCCAGGGGTACTATATAGGATGAACAGATCCCGGAGGCAGCGGCCGGGGCGGCCGATAGGGCCGCGCCAGAGCGGGGCCAGGGGAGAGATCGTGCAGACTCGGCGATGACGGATGTGCCTGCGCTAGAGCGGGGCCAGGTGGCGGATTGTATGGAAGATCCGGAAGGCGAGCTGATCGCCCGTATCGCGCGCGGCGATCGGCTCGCCTTCACGGAGCTCTACACCCGTTACCGACTACCGCTCTTCCATTACCTGCTCCATTTCACCACCGATGCCGGGCTGGCCGAAGAGCTGCTGCAAGATACCCTGGTGGCCGCCTGGCAGGGCGCGCCCCACTTCCGCGGGCAGGGCCGGCCCCTCGCCTGGCTGTTCGGCATCGCGCGGCGCCGCGCGGGCAAAACCCTGCGCCGGCGGGTGTTGCCCCGGACCGACGCCGCGGCGTTGGCGATGGTGCCCGCGCCGGACCTGGAGCCGGAGGCCGCCCTGCTGGCCGGGGCGGCCCGGGCCGACCTGGTCGCGGCGATCAGCCGGCTGGCGCCGATCCACCGGGAAGTGCTGTGGCTGACGTTTGTGCAAGAACTCGCCTACCAGGAAACGGCGGCGATCCTGGGCGTGCCGCTGGGCACGGTCAAGAGCCGCCTGAGCAATGCCAAACAGGCGTTGCGCCGGCTGCTGCAGGCCGCAGAGGAGGCAGGGAAATGAGGACCACACCGCCCGCGCCGGACCACCCCGGGGCGCATCTGGGCGACCTGTTGCCGGCCTATGTCAATGCGACCCTCGCGGCGCCCCTCGTCGCCCGGGTGGAGCAGCACCTGGCGACCTGCGCCGCCTGCCGCACCGACCTGGCGTTCTGGCAAAGCGTCGCCACCGCGGCGCCGGCGGCCATCCGTCCCCCGGCGGGCCCCGCACCGGGCGGGGATCTGCTCGATCGGATCTGGGCGCAGATCGATGCCCGCCCCCCGGGCCGCTCGGTGGCCCGGGGGCAGGTGCGCCGCCGGGTGATCTATGCCTGGCACTTCCTGCGGGGGCAGGCGCGCCTCTTGCCGCGCGCCCTCTGGCTAGCCGCGGGACCGGCCCTGCTCGTCGGCTGCCTGATCGCGGGCGCGATCAGCAATCGGGCCGGCTTGCCACCCTTGCTGGGCCTGGTCGCGCCCTTGATCACCGCGGCGGGCGCCGCCTTTCTCTATGGGCCGGAGAATGATCCGGCCTGGGAGATCGCCCTGGCCACGCCGGCCCCGCCCCGGCTGGTGCTGCTGAGCCGCCTCGGGCTCTTCTTCGGCTACAACTTCACCCTCGCCCTGGGCGTGACCGGGCTCCTGGCGCTGCTGGGCGGCGGCAATTTCGCGCCGCTGGCGGCGCTCTGGGTCGGGCCGATGTTGCTGTTGACGGGGCTGAGCTTGCTCCTGTCGCTGCTCGTCAGCACCTTGGCCGGGCTGGCCAGCGCGGTGGGCCTCGGGAGCCTGCATCTGCTGAGCCTGCTCTTCCAGGGGGATAGCGGCGACCCCACCGGCGGCCTGGCCCCGCTCAACACGCTCTGGCAAACCACCCCGATCATTGTCCTGGCGGCCGCGGGGCTATTGCTCCTGGCGGTGCTCGCGGTGCCCCGCCAGCCGCGGTTGGCGGAGGGCTGAGGTCGTGAGACTGGCGCTTTGGCGCTATGAGCTGCGTGTCCTGGGCCCGGTACTATTTGTGGTCCCGGTCCTGATCGTGGTGGGCCTGGGTGGCCTGGCCGCCGTGCTGGATCTGCGGGCCGTGAACCGCGGCTTCCTGGCCCAGCTGGTCGTCGCCAGCCTGGAGGCCTGTCTGCCGCTGGCCGGCGGCGTCACCGCCGCCAGCGTGACCGCGCGCGACCCCGCGCTCGAACTGCTGCTGACGCTTCCGGTCTCCTACGGGCGCACGGCCTTCCGGCGCTTGGCCCTGCTGCTCGGCTGGACCGGGCTCGTCGCGCTGGGCGCCACCCTGGTCCTACGCGCGGCCTTTCCCTGGGCCCTCACACCCCCACCGGCGCTGGCCCAGCTGATCTGGCTCGGCCCGCTGCTCTGCTGTGCGGGCGCCGGGGCCTGGCTCGCCCTCCTGCTGCGGAGCGGAGCCGCCAGTGGCGCCGTCCTGGGCGGGATCTGGGTAGCCCAACTCGCGTTTCACGGCTATTTCGCGGCCACCGGTTGGACTCAACCCTGGTTTCTGTTCGCCACACTGGAAGGCCTGTACACGGGCGGGGGCACCTTTTGGGCGACCAACCGGATCGATCTACTGATCCTGGCAGCCGGGCTATTCGGGGCGGTCTGGGCCTATTTACGCCACCTGGAGTGGCGCTTGCGGAGTGAGGAGGGGTAAACCATGGGCAATAGCCGGGTGGTCTGGGGCGCGCTGCGCTATGAGTTCCAGATGCAAGTGCGGCGACCGGCCGTCTGGGTGGGGCTCACCCTGGTCGCGGCCATCCCGTTCGTCCTCTGGCAGGGGATCGGCGATCACTATCTGCACGGCCACTATTCGGACCGCAGCACCGTCTGGGTCCCCGCGGCCCCGGCGGGCGCCGTGCTGCTCTGGGCCGAGATCTTGACCTTCCTCTTGCCGTTGGCCGTCGGGCTGGTGCTGGCCGACCGGCTGGCCCGCGACCGGACCACGCATGTCGCCGAGCTCCTGGAGACCCTGCCGGGCGCACTCGGGGCGCGCCTGGCCGGCAAGTACCTGGGCAGCACCCTGGCCACCCTCCTCCCGGTCGGGCTGCTCTACGCCGCCGGCATCGGCGATATCCTGATCCAGGTGCCCGACGCGAGCATGGTCCCGCTGGCCGCCGCTGCCTTTGCCGCGGTCGTGCTCCCCGGCAGCCTGTTCGCGGCCGGCTTCTCGATCGCCGTGCCCGCCGTGCTGCGCGTGCCGCTGTACCAGTTCCTCTTCGTGGGCTACTGGTTCTGGGCCAACCTGATGAGCCCCAAGATCGGCCTGCCCAGCCCCGTCGGCACGATGCTCAACGCCACCGGCCCCTGGGCGCTGGAGGGCTTCTTCGATTTCCAGTGGACCTTTCTGATCCTGCACGCGACGGCGGCCCAGGCCGCCGCCAGCATCGTGCTCCTGGTGGGCCTGGGCCTGCTCGCGCTGACCGGGGGCTGGGGCTACCTGAGCTGGGAACAGGCCCGCCGCTGAGGGCGGAGTGCGGAGTGCGGAGTGCGGAGTGCGGAGTGCGGAGTGCGTGATACAGATGAGGAGAAGAGCGCGTGAACGTGAGTATTAAGCAACTGCGCAAAATCTACGGCGGGAAAGTTCACGCCCTGGACGGCATCGACTTGCAGATCGGCCCCGGCATGTTTGGCCTGCTCGGCCCCAACGGCGCGGGCAAAACCACCCTGATGCGCATCCTGGCCGGGATCCTGCAGCCCACCAGCGGCACCATCCAGATCGGCCCCTATGACGGCACCACCGCGGGCGGCCGGGCGGCCATCAAGCGCATCCTGGGCTACCTGCCGCAGGAGCTCGGCGTCTATCCCGACCTGAGCGCCCGCGAATTTCTCGACTATATCGCCATCCTCAAGGGGCTGGACGACCCCCGGGCGCGCCAAGCCCGGGTGGCGGCCTTGCTGGAGACGGTGGGGCTGGCCAGCGTGGCTGCGCGCAAGCTGAAGACGTTTTCGGGCGGCATGAAACGGCGGGTCGGCATCGCCCAGGCCCTGCTCGCCGAGCCCCAGCTGCTGATCGTGGACGAGCCGACCGCCGGCCTGGACCCGGAGGAGCGCATCCGCTTCCGCAACCTGCTCGGCGATCTCGCGGGCGACCGCACGGTACTCCTCTCCACGCATATTGTGGAGGACGTGGCGCAAACTTGCC
>DATGEF010000756.1:0-7852 GCA_035310405.1 Chloroflexia bacterium
TCTCCGGCCAGAAGAGCAGCGTGAGCTTCTGCCGCGCCTGCATCCCGCCGGTCGTCGCGAGATAGGACAGCAGCGCCAGCGTTTTGCGTTCGGGAAAGGCCAACCGGTGGTGGTCATGGCAAACCTCCGGTGGCCCGAGCAAGGCTATCTTCAAGTTGCTCATCGCAGTGCCTCCGCGATCCATCATAATCCCACTGGGGCAAAAAGGCAAGCGGAGCTTACGCTGGCCCGCCCCCCGCCCCGGCTGGCTAACGCTTTTACCAACGCTCGGCCGCTATACTATGCACAACCCTGCGACCACCAGGCACGAACAAGGAGGTTCCCTGTGCTTAACCTGGCCGTGTTACTCGAAGATAGCGCCCGCGAGGTTCCGACGCGCCCTGCGGTGGTCTTCGACCAAACCAGGCTCTCCTACGCCGCCGTCAACGCCGCCGCCAACCAGGTCGCCAACCTGCTGGCCGCGCGCGGCATCCAGAGGGGCGACCGGGTGATCCTCAGCTGCCCCAATGTGCCCTATTTCCCCATCGTCTATTACGGCATCCTCAAGGCCGGGGCCACCGTGGTGCCCATCAATGTGCTCAACAAGAGCCGCGAGATCACCTACCACTTGCAAGATTCCCAGGCCAAAGCCTATTTTTGCTTTGAAGGCACTCCCCAGCTCCCCATGGGCGAGATGGGCTACGCCGGCTTCCAGGCCGCCGGAACCTGCGCGCATTTCTTCCTGATCACCGCCGATCCCGCCGCCCCCTCGCCGATTGCCGGGGCCACCACTCTGGGCCGCGCCATGCACAACCAGCCCACCACGTTTGATACCATCCCCACCTCGCCGGACGACACCGCCGTGATCCTCTATACCAGCGGCACCACCGGCCAGCCCAAGGGAGCGGAACTGACCCACAGCAGCATGGTGCTCTGCGCCCGCATGTGCGACCTGCTCCTCCCCCGCCGGGACGACGACGTGTACCTGGTCGTCTTACCCCTGTTTCACTCCTTCGCGCAGACGCCCGTGATGAACGCCGGCTTCTATACGCGGGCCACGCTCGTGCTGCTGCCGCGCTTCACCCCGGAGGGGGCCCTGCGCGCGATGGACCGGGAGAACGTGACCATCTTCGCCGGCGTGCCCACTATGTTCTGGGAGATGCTCAACTACCCGCCGGCCGATCAGTTGGACCTGGCGAAGATCGCCCGCAATCTCCGGCTCTGTATCTCCGGCGGGGCGGCCCTGCCGGCCGAGGTGCTGCGCGCCTTCGAGGCGAAGTACGATGTCAAGATTCTGGAAGGCTATGGCCTCTCGGAGACCAGCCCCAGCGTGACCTTCAATCGCTGGGATCAGCGCAAGCCGGGGTCAATTGGCCGGCCGGTCTGGGGCGTCGAAGTGCGGCTCGTGGACGCCGCGGGCCACGAGGCCGGCCCGAACGAGCCGGGCGAGCTCCTGGTCCGGGGCATCAACGTGATGAAGGGCTACTACAACCGGCCCGCCGCGACCGCCGCGGCGATCGTGGACGGCTGGTTCCACACCGGCGACATCGCGCGGCGCGATGAGGACGGCTACTTATATATCGTGGACCGGCTGAAGGATATGATCATCCGGGGCGGCTATAATGTCTACCCCCGCGAGCTGGAAGAGGTGTTGATGACCCACCCGGCGGTCAGCCTGGTGGCCGTGGTTGGCGTGCCGCACCCGTCCCAGGGCGAGGAGGTCAAGGCGTTCGTCATCCGCAAGGCCGGCGCGACGATCACGGAAGAGGAACTAGTGGCCTGGTGCCGGGACCAGATGGCCAGCTACAAGTACCCCCGGCTGATCGAGTTTCGGGAGGCGCTGCCGATGTCGGCGACGGGGAAGATCTTGAAGCGCGAACTGCTCGCCCAGGAGCCGGCGGGCTAACGCCGCCGCCCGGCCCCGATCCTGTTACTGCCGCCCACGGCACCTACCCCTGGAGGACTCAAGCAATGCACCGCCTCACCGGCCTCGACGCCGCGTTTCTATATCTGGAAACACCCAAGACCCCGATGAACGTCGCCAGCGTCAGTATTTACGACCCGGCGACCCCCACCGGCCAGCTGGACTTTCTCACCTTTCGCAACCACGTCGCCGCGCGCATCCATCTCGTCCGCACCTACCGCGAGCGGCTGGCGATGGTGCCGCTGAACCTGGATGCCCCGTCCTGGGTTGAGGACCCCGATTTCGACCTCGACCTGCATCTGCACCATACGGCGCTCCCCAAACCCGGCGGCTGGGCGGAAGTCCGGGATCTCATGGCCCGCTTCGTCAGCCGGCCCCTCGACCGGTCGCGCCCGCTCTGGGAGATGACCTTCGTCGAAGGGCTGGACACGATCCCGGGGGTGCCGCCGGGATCGGTCGCCATCCTCGGGAAAGCCCATCACGCGGCGATTGACGGCATGTCCGGGGCCGATATGTTGAGCGCGCTGCTCGACCCGACCCCGGAGCCGCGCCCGGTGCCGGCGGCGCCTCCCTGGCGGCCGGAGAGCACGCCCGGCGACCTCGAAATGCTCACCCGCACGTACTTTGAATTGCTCCGCCAGCCCTTCAAGGCGCTGGATATCATTCCGGGGGCCATTCGCACGGCGCTGCAACTGCCGGCCGTGCCGCAGGTGCTGGGGGCCGAAACCCCCCCGCTGCCTTTCACGGCCCCGCGCACCCGGCTCAACCGGCCGGTCAGCGCGCGCCGTACCTGGGATGGCATCCTGATCCCGCTGCCGCGGATCAAAGCCGTGAAAGACCTGGCCCCCGGCACCACGGTCAACGACGTGATCCTCACTATCTGCGCAGGGGCCCTGCGGCGCTATCTCCAGGAGACGGGCGATCTACCGAAGAAGCCGTTGATCGCTATGGCGCCGATCTCGACGCGCGAAATGAGCGCGCGCGGCACGATGGGCAACCAGGTGTCGGCCATGCTGATTGATCTGGCGACCGACGAAGCCGATCCGCTGCGGCGCTTCGCGCACATCCATGCCGGGGCTACGCAGAGCAAAGCCTACCAGAAGGCGGTTGATGCTCGATCGCTGACCAATGCGCCCGACTTCGTCCCTTTTGGGCTGGCCAACCTGGCTTCGCGGCTGTACACCGGGATGGAAGTGGCCGGGCAGCACGCGCCGGTCTATAACTGCGTGATCACCAATGTGCCGGGCCCGCAGCAGCCGCTGTATATGAGCGGCGCGCGTCTGCTGGCCAACCTGGGGGCCGGCCCGATCTATGACGGCCTGGGCTTGATTATCACCATCTTCAGCTACGCCGGGACCGTGGCGATCAGCGCCACCTCGGACCACGAGATCATGCCGAATATCGATGCTTTCATGCGCCATATCGAGGACTCGCTGGCCGAGCTGGAGACGGCGCTGCGGGCGAAGCCGGCGGGCGCGGGCCCGGCCCCCGCGCCCAGTACATAGCGCCCGCCGGGATGGCCTCGATTATGCAGTAGAGGGCAGTAGCATACCTACCCGGCAGGTGGCAACCGGACACGGTCAAAGGAGGAGAAAGCTCGATGCCGAACCACGTAAGACCCGCCAAAGCCCCGGCCCTGGTGACCTTACTGCTTGAAGGTCGCGCGATTTATGAGCTTCAGGCCCTGGTTTGGGCCCAACCCTGGTTGCAACGCACCCCCCGCGGCGATGGGCATGCGGTGCTGGTGCTGCCGGGGTTTGGGGCCGGCGACCTGTCCACCCTGCCTTTGCGCCAGTTCCTCCAGTCGCGGGGGTACAACGCACACCCCTGGGGCCTGGGCATCAACACCGGCCCGATCCTGGAGTTCGAGCACCGCGCGATGGTCCGGCTTAACGAACTATATGACGCGACCGGGCGCAAGGTTAGCCTGATCGGCTGGAGCCTCGGCGGGGTCTATGCGCGCGAGATGGGGCGCGTAGCCCCCGACCGCGTGCGCCAGGTGATCACGCTGGGCAGCCCACTGCACAACAACCCCAAGGCCAACAACGCCTGGCGGCTGTACCAGGTCGTCAGCGGCCAGCGGCTGGAGGAGATCGGGCAGGAGGTGATCCAGCAGCGGCGCGCGCGGCTGGCGATCCCACTGACCTCGATCTACAGTCGCACGGACGGGGTCGTCGCCTGGGAATGTTCGCTGGAGCCGGACGGCCCCCTCAGCGAGAACGTCGAGGTCATCAGCAGCCATGTGGGCCTGGGGGTCAATCCGACCGTCCTGTATGTGATCGCGGATCGGCTGGCCCAGCGGGAAGACGCCTGGCGGCCCTTCGCGTATTCCGGGTGGTGCAGCCTGCTCTACCGGGCGGGCCCCGCGGCCCCCGCGCCCAGCCGGCGGGGGTAGAAAGAGATCGAAGCACACCTCGTGGCGCAGTAGCGCGGCGTTACGCCGGGAACAGGAGCGCCAGCATCTCGGCGACCAGGGCCGGCTTGCTTTCGCCTTCGATCTCGACCGTGTTCTGGAATTTGACCAGCAGCCGGCCTTTGTCCTGGGGTTCCACCGAGAGCAGTACCACCCGGTTACGGATGCGCGCGCCGGCTTTCACCGGGGCCAGGAAGCGGACCTTGTCGAGCCCATAATTCAGCACCTGCGCCAGGCCGGTCGGGACAAAATCCAGCGCCAGCTGCTCGGACGCCAGCAGGGAGAGGGTCAGGAAGCCGTGGGCGATCGTGGTCCCAAAGGGGCTGTGCCGCTGCGCCCGTTCCACATCGACGTGAATCCACTGATGATCGCCGGTACAGGCGGCGAATTGGTTGATCCGCTCCTGATCGATGGTCAGCCAATCAGAGACTCCTAGCTCCTGGCCCACCAATTGCGCCCCCGTGCTCGGATCGTATACTGCGCGACCCATGGCTGTCTAACCTCCTATGCTACATAGCTAGGCGACGTGGCTATACAAACGCGCTGAAGCCGGTGATGGCGCGCCCCACGATCAGTGTATTCATTTCGCGGGTGCCTTCGTACGAGTAAATGGCTTCGGCATCGGCCACAAAGCGGCCCACCTCGTGCTCCAGCAAGATGCCGTTGCCGCCCAGCAATTCACGGGCATAGCCGACCGTCTCGCGCATCTTCACGGTACAAAAGGTTTTGGCCAGCGAGGCGTGGGCGTCGTTCATGATCCCCGCGTCCTGCATTTGCGACAGGCGGAGGGCCATGCACTGGCAGGCGGTGATGTTACCGAGCATGCGCACCAGCAGGTCTTGCACTAACTGGAAGTGACCGATGGGCCGCCCGAACTGCTCGCGCTGCTGGGCATAAAGCAGGGCCCGCTCATACGCGCCCTGGGCGCAGCCCACGGCTTCCCAGGCGACCCCCGCACGCGTCATACGCAGGACCGCCGCCGTTTCCCGAAAAGAATTGGCCCGTTGCAGCCGGTTGGCTTCGGGGACCCGACAGTCTTCGAGCGTAATCAAGGCGTTCTGGACCACGCGCAGGGCGATTTTGTTGCGCAATTTTTCCGGGCGGAACCCCGGCGTGCCCTTCTCGACCAGGAAGCCTTTGACCTGGTTGTCGCCCAGATCGCGCGCCCAAATGACGGTCACGTCGGCGAAGGTGGCGTTGCCGATCCACTTTTTCTGCCCGTTGAGCACCCAGGTATCGCCGTCCCGCCGCGCGGTGGTGGTCAAGCCGCCCGCCGTGCCCGATCCGACGGCCGGCTCGGTCAGCCCAAAGGCGCCGATTTTCTCCATCCGGCGCATCGGGGGCAGCCACTGCTGCTTCTGCTCCTCCGAGCCGCACAGGTAGATCGAGCCCATCGCCAGCCCGCTGTGGACCCCGAAGAAGGTCGCGATGGAACTGTCCACGCGGGCCATCTCCATCGCGAGCAGCCCGTCGAGCACGCTGCTCTGGCCGGGGAAGCCGTAGCCCTGATATGACAGCCCCACGATATCCAGGGTGGCCAGGCGCGGGATGAGGTGGTGCGGAAATTCCTCGCGGATCCAGTACTCAGTGATAATCGGGGCAACTTCCGCTTCCAGAAAGCTGCGCACGCGCCGCAGCAGGGCCTGGTCGTCCGCGCTCAGGGTCGTGCTAATCGCGTAAAAATCGCCGTTCGGTGGCGGAAGCGCCTTCTTCGTCGGATCGCTCATGCTCTGCCCTCCCGGAGAAACTGATCGATTATCCCGGCCAGCTCCGCCCCTTGCGTCGCCAGACCCAGGTGCCCATCGTGGAAGATGTGGAGCCGGGAATGCCGGATCAGGTGGTGCATAATCCGCGCGTTGATCAACGGGACCAGGGGATCATCATCCCCCGCCAGGATCAGCGTGGGCTGCCGGAGCAGCGGCAGCCACGGCAAGCTGGTCCAGCCGGTCCCGCCGAGGAGTTGAAAGTAATAACCGCGCGGGCTGCCCGACCGCACGGTTTTCGAGAATTGCCGCGCGTATTCGGGGTGGGTGCGCACACTGCCTCCGTAGATCTCGCCCGCGATCTGCTCCATGTACGCGGGGTCGGTATAGCGGCGCGGGGTCGCCAGTTTGAGCAGCACGTCGAGCCGGCCGGGGACCATGAGGGACCCGGGGCCCGTGCTGACCAGGATCAGCCGGCGGCAGCGGCAGGGATATTGGAAGGCGAACTGCTGGGCGAGCGCGCCGCCCCAGGATACGCCCAGCACATCCACCTGCGGGTAGCCCAATTGGTCGAGCATCCCGGCCACGAACCAGGCATGTACCGCAAAGCGGTAGGGGATCGGCGGGGCCGGCGAACCGCCCGTCCCCGGCACGTCAAAGCGAATGACCTCGAGTCCGGGGTCCAGGCCGTCGACGAAGGAATCGAGCACTTCGAGGTTAACCCCGAAGCCGTTCATCAACAGCAACGGCGGGCGGGTGCCGTCGCCGGGCCGAATGGCCACGCGCAGGCGCTGGCCCCAGACACTGATGGTGCGGGTGGCGGTGGGCCGCGATCGCCCCGGGGCGGGCCCGGGTTGCGCGGGTGGCGCGGCGGATGTCATGACTCGAACACGTAGGTCCCCGGCGCGGGGGTGCCCGGCGGATATTGCTTGTTGCCCAGCGCGGGTGGGGCCGGCTGCTGCTCAGCGGAGCGTTCGCCCAGCCAGTCGCGCCAGTTCTCCCACCAGGAGCCGGGCAGCTTCTCCGCGCCCGCCAGCCATTGCTGGGGATCCGCCGGCAGGCTCGCGTTGTAGAAGTAGCTGGCCTTCGGATTGCCCGGCGGGTTCAGCAGGGCCTGGATGTGCCCGCTATTGCTCAGGACAAACCGGCGCGGGCCGCTCAGCAGTTGCGTCGTGGCGTAGCAGCTCTGCCAGGGCGTGATGTGGTCGGTAATACCGGCGACGATATAGGCATCGTTGGTCACTTTGGATAGATCAATGGGCGTGCCCAGCGCCTTCAGCGTGCCCGGATGCGCGAAGCCATGGTTCTCCAGCACGTCAAGCATGTCGCCATGTAGTTTGGCGGGGAGGCGCGTGGTGTCGTTATTCCAGAAAAGCACGTCGAAAGCCGCCGGGTCATTGCCGATTAGGTAATTATTGACCCAGTAGTTCCAGATCAAGTCGTTGGGCCGCAGCCAGGCGAAGGCGCGGGCCAGCTCCTGGCCGTCGACCACCCCTTTCAGGCGCGAGGCTTGCCGGGCGGCGGCGATCGTCTCTGGGGTGGCGAACAGCCCCAACGTCGACTCGGTCGTGGAATCCAGCACCGTCACCAGGAAGGTCACGGCATGGATGCGCGTATCGCCCTGCGCCGCCAGGTGGCCCAGCACGGTCGCCAGGGTCATGCCGCCCAGGCACGAGGCGGTGATATTCACGTCTGCGCTGTCGGCGATGGACCGGGCCACGTCGACGGCTTGCAGGATGGAGCGGCCATAGACGTCGAAGCCCCAGTCGCGGTGCTCACGCGTGGGGTTGCGCCAGCTGATGGCGAAGAATTGCTGGCCCTTCGACACCGCGT
>DATGEF010000757.1:0-13749 GCA_035310405.1 Chloroflexia bacterium
TGGGCGGATCACGATCCGCCCGGCCGCGGGGCGCAGCCGCCGCGCCCGGTTGCGCGTTGCCAGGAGATCGCCTAGAATAAGGAGGCCGGGCAAAATACCGGCCCTGGCGCCCGTTACCCAGCCGCCCACCGGCGCCGCGCCGGCCCCGGCGGGATAGCAAAGGCCCATTATGCACACGCTGCAGGACCCGCCCGTGCCCGATCCAGACGTCGTGCCGCGGCCGGCCCCCCCCTGGCCGGCCGACCTGGCCGGCGCGATCTTGCGGACCCTGGTCTATGCCGACCTGTTCCAGTACTCGCTGACGGTGGCCGAAATCGCCCACTACCTGATCGGCGCGGGGGCGCGGCCGGACGAAGTCGCGCCGGTGCTGGACACCGATCCGGCCCTGGCGGGCGCGCTCGGGACCCGGGACGGATTCTACTTTTTGCGCGGGCGCGAAGCGCTGGTCGATCTCCGCACCGCGCGGGCCCGGGCCGCCGCGGGGCTCTGGCGCCGGGCGGCGCGCTACAGCCGGCTGCTGCGCCATTTCCCCTTCGTGCGCATGATCGCGGTCACCGGCGCCCTGGCCATGGATAATGTCGCCGGCCACGCCGACATCGACCTGCTGGTGGTCAGCACCCCAGGCCGGGTCTGGATCTGCCGCCGCCTGCTCGTGCTGGCCGTGCATGGCATCCGGCTGCTGGGCGATGAGCTATGCCCGAATTTCATTCTGGCGGCCGATAGCCTGGCGCTGGCCCAGCAGGACCTGTTTACCGCCCATGAGCTGGCCCAAATGCGCCCCCTGGCCGGCTACGCCCTCTATACGGAGATGTTTGCGCGCAATCCGTGGGTGCGCACCCTGCTGCCGAACGTGCAGCCCTGGCCGGCGGCCCACGGGGCGCCGGAGCGGCGCAGCCTGGCCCAGCGGCTGGGGGAATGGCTGCTGCGGCCGCGCCGCCTCGACCGCTGGGAGCAGTGGGAGATGGAGCGCCTGCGCCGCAAGCTCGCCGCGCCGGCCAGCCCGGACGCCGAGGTCGCTTGCACCGCCAGCCAATGCAAAGGGCACACCGGCTATTACCGGGCGCAAGTGCTGCGGCGCTATGAGGCGCGGCTACACACCCTACTCGACCAGGCGAACCCGTCCGGCGGCGGCGCGGCGCAGGCGGTCGCGCAGGGTCAAGCCCAGGCCAGCGGCGGGGGGCGCCCGAGCCAGGATCAGGTCGGCACCGGCCTGGTCGAGGTCGCGTAAGGCGGCAAAGAGCCGGTGGGCCTGGCCCGCCAGGTCGGCGGCGGGCCCCAGCGCCGCCACGCGCACGCCGGGGCCGGGGGCCCGCGCCCCCAGGGCGGCCAGATCTTCGTCGGTCAGCAAGAGTCCCACCACTCGGCCGGCGACCTGGGCGGCCTGGACTTCCTCGGCCAGCGCGGCAAGCACCCGGGCCGGGTGCGCGCCGTCGAGGAGGCGCATTTCGGCGCGCGGCGCGTAATGCTTCAGCATGGTGCCGGGGGAGCGGCGGGCGGCCGCCCCCAGGGCGGCCGGCGCCGCCAGGTCGGGCAGCACCGATCGTAGCTGCTCCAGGGTCAGGGCGCCGGGCCGCAGGAGCCGGGGCGGGTGAGTGGACAGGTCGAGCACGGTCGATTCCACGCCATGCGTGGTTGGGCCGCCATCCAGAATCAGGAGAATGCGGCTGCCCAGGTCGGCGGCGACATCGGCCGCGCGGGTCGGGCTGGGGCGCGTGAACAAGTTGGCGCTCGGCGCGGCGATCGGCACGCCCGCGGCGCGGATGAGGCCCAGGGCCACCGGATGGGCGGGCATGCGCACGGCCACCGTATCCAGGCCCGCCGTGACCTGCAGCGGCACGGCGGGTCCCCGCGGCAAGACCAGGGTCAGGGGCCCGGGCCAGAAGCGGGCCGCCAGCGCCTGAGCCAGCGGCGGCAGGTGCGTCACCAGGGCGAGGACCCCGGCCAGGTCGGCGACATGGACAATCAGCGGATCGTCCGCCGGCCGCTCTTTCACGCCAAAAATGCGGGTCACGGCGGCGGCGTCGAGCGCATTGGCGCCTAAGCCATAGACGGTCTCGGTGGGGAAGGCTACCAACTGGCCGGCCCGCAGCAGCGCGCCGGCCCGCGCCAGCACGGCGGGGTCCGGATGGTGGGGATCGACGACTACAATCTCGGCGCCGACGCTCATAGGGCCCGCTCAGCAGAAAGCATGCCTGGCGGGCGGGGGCCGCAACAAGACAGGGAAGTAGGCGTACCCAGGAGCAACGATGCCAGAGGAGTCTACATTCGGCACCGCGCCCGCCACGCATGGGCGACAGCCGGGCCTCGGCCCCCTGCCGGTGCCGCGCACGAGCTATATTGGGGCGGCGGAGGCGGTGGCCGCGGTATGTGCGCTGCTCCGCCGCCCGGAGATCCGGCTGCTCACGCTTACGGGACCTCCCGGCATCGGCAAGACACGGCTCAGCGGGCAAGTGGCCCCCATCCTCGCCGCCCTGTACCGCGACGGGGGCTGTTTCGTGGCCCTGGATGCCATCCAGGACCCGGGCCTGGTCGCCGCGACGATCGCGCAACGCCTCGGCATCAGTGGGCGCGGGGCCGGCGCCTGGGAGGATGCCCTCCACGACTATCTGCGCGACAAGCAGTTGCTGCTGGTGCTCGACAATTTCGAGCAGGTGCTGCCGGCGGCGCCCCTGGTCGCCGCGCTGTTAGAGGCGCCCGGGGTGAAGGTGCTGGTGACGAGCCGGGCCGTGCTCCGGCTCTATGGCGAGCACATCTGGCCGCTGCAGCCCCTGGCCCTGCCCGCCCCGGCCGCTTCCCAGCCCGTAGCGGCGCTGGCCGCCTACCCGGCGATCCGGCTGTTCGTCGAGCGCGCGCAGGCGGTGCGGCCCGATTTCGCGCTCACGGCGGGCAATGCCAGCGCGGTCACGGCGATCTGCACCCGCCTGGATGGGTTGCCGCTGGCGATTGAGTTGGCGGCCGCGGGCGTGCGGCGCCTCGCGCCCGCGACCCTCCTGGGGCAGTACCAGGGCGGGCTGGATCTCGCGGTGGACGGACCGGCGGATCGGCCACCGCGCCAGCAGGCCTTGCGCCTGGCCATCGGCTGGAGCTACGATCTGCTCACGCCCGCGGCGCGGTGGTTGTTGCGCCACCTGGCCGTCTGCCGCGGGGGCTGCAGCGTCCCGGCCGCGCAAGCGATCGCCAGTGCGGGGGCCGCGGCCAGCCTCCCCCCCGCGCCGGCGCTGCGGCCCGATGGCGGGCTGCCCGTCTGGCGCACGCTGGTGGCCCTCCACGACCAAAGTTTGCTCTGGCAGCGGGAGCAGGCGGGGGCGCCACGCTTCGGTATGCTGGAGACGATCCGCGAGTACGCGCTGGAGCGCCTGGAGGAGAGTGGCGAGGCGGCGGGGGCGCACCTGCAACACGCCCGCTATTTCCTCCAGTTCGCCGAGCAGGCCCGGCGCGCCTGGGCGGCGCCCCCGCCGGGGGGATGGCTCGATACCCTCGCGGCCGAGCACGATAATCTGCGCGCCGCCCTCGATTGGTGCGCAGAAGATCCAAGCGCCGAGGCGGGCGCCCTGGGCCTGCGCCTGGTCGAGGGGCTCTGGCGCTTCTGGGAGCTACGCGATCATCTCGGCGAGGCCCGCCGGCGGCTGGCCACCGCGTTGATCTGGGCCGCCGGCGAGCCGCCCCGCCGCCAGGGGCGCCTCCTATGGATCGCCGGGTGCTTCGCGACGTTTCAGGGGGACTATGCGGCCGCCCGCGACCTGTTGGCCCAGGCGGTGGAGCATTGGCAGGCGCCCGCCAGCCAATTCGAACTCAGCTTCGCGCTGCTCGCCCTGGGCAACGTGACTCTGGCCCAGGGCGACCGGCCGGCCGCGCGGGCGCTTTACACGGAGAGCCTGGCCATCCGGCGCACGCTCGACCAGCCCGAAGCGATCGCCGGGGCCCTCGTGGCGCTGGCGACGCTCGCGGCGCTCGACGCCCAGTTCGCCGAGGCAGAAGCGTTGATCGCCGAGGCGCTGCCGCTGACCGACAGGCCGGGCCGGGCATACGATCGCGCGCTGGTGCTGCTGAGCGCCGCCGACCTGGCGTTGCGGCAAGGCGCCCAGGGGCGGGCCGAGGCGCTGCTGGACGAGAGTTGGGCGCTGATCACGACCCTGGGCCAGCGCACCGGCCTGGCCGAGTGCCTGGTCGCCTACGGCCGGGCGGCCGTGGCCGCGGACCGCCCGGCCCGGGCGGCCCAACTCTTTGGGGCCGCCGCCGCGCAACTGGAGGCCACGGGGGCCCGCCTCAGCCCGGAGCGCCAGGTCGAATACGACCGCCAGCTCGCCGCCGTGCGCGCGCGCCTCGGCGCTACGGCGTGCGCCACGCACCTGGCCGCCGGCCGGCGCCTGAGCCCCGAGGACGCCCGCGGCACCGCGCCCCGGGAGCCCGCCCCCCGCGCAGCCGTGGCCCCGCGCCCGCCCGCCCCCCTGACCCGCCGCGAGCACGCGGTGCTGGCCTCGGTCGCCAGCGGGTTGACCAATGCCCAGATCGCCGCCCAGCTGACCCTCAGCCCACACACGGTGAACGCGCATCTGCGCACGATCTACGCCAAACTCGACGTCCGCACCCGTAGCGCGGCCACCCGCTACGCGCTAGAGCACCACCTCGTCGCCGGCCCGCCGGAAAAATAGCACGTTCACGCGATGCGCCCGCCGCCACGGGGCGGTAAACTGGGGCGATGGTGTGTTCCCGGGACGGCCGGCGCTCCCTGGGCGGGGGTGCGGCCGCCCCTCATCAAGCAGGAGGTAAAAACCAATGCGCATCCGCACCGCCACCCTGGCGTTCGTCGCCCTGCCGGTGGCTATCCTGGCCCTGACGCTCCGGCTGCTGGGCCCGCCCGCCTCGGGGCCCGCTGCCGCGGCGCCCGCCGCGCGCCCCGCCCCCCAAATCACGATCCCGGGCAGCGGCAGCCGGACGTTCCCCGAGACCGGCCACACTGTGCAGGGCATCTTTCTCAGCTACTGGACGACGCATGGCGGCCTGGCCCAGCAGGGCTATCCCATCTCCGAGTTATTGAGCGAAGTCTCGCCGCTCGACGGCAAGACCTATATCGAGCAGTATTTCGAGCGCGCGGTGTTCGAGTATCACCCGGAGAACCAACCGCCGTTTGACGTGCTACTGTCGCAGCTTGGCACCTTCCGCTACCGGGCGCAGTACGGCACGCCGCCGGCCCCTCCCGTGACGCCCACGACGGGCGCCGGCGCGGTCTTCGAGCAGCAGGTGGTCCTGAGTTTCGTCCACATCGCGCCCGTCCACATCACGGTGCCCGCCGGCCGAGTCCGCTTCCTGGTGACGAACACCGACACAGGCTTCGGCCAGACCCAACATAACTTCACGATCCTGACGGCGGACGGCGCCGTGGTCGGGGCGACGCCGAGCTTCACGCCAAATGAAGGCCAGCAGGTGTTCGAGGTGGATCTGCCGGCGGGCACGTACCAGACGCGCTGCACGGTGCCGGGCCACGCCGAGCATGGCATGGTCGGCACCCTGACGGCAACGGCCCCTTAGCTCTTCGCTGCGCTCGAGGGTAAACTCCGCGAAGAATCCGTTGCCCGATGTACTCGATCGCCGGGGGACGGCGGCCCGTCCGTCCCCCCCCCCCGCCGTCTCCGCGCGCCCACCCACGGCGCACCTTTGGGGTAGTGGTTTACACGCCCCAGCGGATTCTTCGCTGCGCTCAGAATGACAAATCTTATATTCTGCGCTAACAAAATGCATCATCCAGCGATTAGTTGAACTTCATGATGAACGGAACCCTATCCACAAACGCCACCCCCGCGCGCCGCTCCCGATACGACCTCTATTGCGTCTAAGTTCCCGTCTATAGCATCCTCTCCCAGACGCCACCCCCGCGCGCCTCTCCCGACGCGACTCCTAGAATACCGCAAGGGCCGCCCCTGGCCCGGAGGCCAGGGGCGGCCCTTGCGGCATACAAATCGCTAAAGCTTATGGACCATAGGAGAGATTGATCAGCTTGGCCAGTTGCCCGCGGGTGATGCTGTTGTAGGCGCGGAAGTAGGTGCCCGGGCAGGGCTCGCCGGCCCCGCCACAGGCATAGCCGCTGATGATAGTGTGGTTATAGGCCGTCTCGACAAAGGTGTAGAACCCGTTGCTCGCCGGTACATCGGCGAAGTGGGGGCCGCCCGTCGTGTCGATCGCCCAACCCCGCGCGCTGACGATGATCTTGGCGAACTGGCCGCGCGTGACATTATTGTTGGGCCGGAAGGTCCCGTCGCCATAGCCCGAGATAATGCTGTGGTTATAGGCGGTCTCGATGAAGTTATAGAGCGGGTTGCTGGTGGGCACGTCGCTGAAGTGCGGGCCGCCCGTCGTATCGATCGCCCAGCCGGAGGCCACCACGATCATCTTAGAGACCTGGGCGCGCGTCGCGCTGCTGTTCGGCTGGTACCGCAGCGTGCCGTCGCCGTTGCTGTAGCCGGAGATGATGCCGTGGCTATAGCACCAGTTGATCTGGGCATAGAACGGCGCGGCGGGCGGCACATCGCTGAAAATCTGGCCGGGGGCGAAGGTCGCCGTGGGGGCGGGGGTCACGGTGGGCGGGATGACGCCGGCCACATCCTGGGCCAAGTTCCAGACGTCGATCGAGCCCCAGCCGGTCACCGGGTCCCAGCCGGCAGCGGCCACATAGCGCCCATTCGTGCCGATCGTGATATCGTGGTAGGGCGGGAAAGTCTGCGCTGTGTTGGCCAGATTATAGAGCGTCGGCGGCAGGAAGCCGAGGGTCGTGCCGAGGCGGGCCAGCATATACTGGTTGACGTCGGCCGTCCAGCCGGCCCAAAGGGGGCTGGAGAGGCTAGTCCCCCCGATCTGGATGCAGCCGTTAAAGTCGCTGCAGCTATAGAACCCGGTATTGGGGTCGCCGACGGCCGCGACGTCGGGATAGCCGCGCTTGGTGCCGGTGGTGCCGAGGCCCGTCTGCCAGGACGGGCGGGGGCTGATCAGCGAGAAGCCGCCACCGCTGCCTTCGGGCGGATTACTGGCGGTGTACAGCCAGGCTTGCTCGCCCGGCCAGCCGCCGTTGATGGCGCCGTTAAAGGCGGTGCCGCCGACGCTGGTCACATAGGCGCTGCTCGTCGGGTAGGCGGGGTACGGATCATTGTTGCCGGCCCACGAGCCGTTATCGCCGCTGGAGAAGAAGTAATTATGGCCGGTCGCCTCGTTGGCGGCCAGAATCGGATCGATCGTGTTGCGGGCCGACGCGCTCTCGGGCCCGCCCCACGAGTTGCTGATCAGCTTGACGGCGGGGTCGGTGCCCGCCTGGTTGAGAGCGTGCGACAGATAGCTATTATAGGGGCCGAAGGCGTCAAAGTACTTGATATGGGCGGCGGGGGCCATGCCGCTGATCGCTTCGATGTCCAGCCCGGCCTCGGTGTCGTCGGAGTCGGTGCCGCCGCCATCCACCGGCACGATGGTCAGGCGGCCGTTCGCGCGCGTGGCGACGGGCGCCGCCGTATCGGTTGACCAGCCGTTCAGGGTGGTATCGCTGGGGGCGACCGACCAGAGGGTGATCGCGACCGTCGCGTTGCCGCCGGTATCGCCATTGGTCCAGAGCGGATTCAGATCATAGGCCGTGGCGAAGTCGGACGGGGCATACGGCGGGTTGTTGGTCGGGCTGTTGTGCCGGGCCGCCAGGCTCGCGCGGGAGACGGCTGGGCCCTTGCGCAGGTTGGTATGGTACTGCACCTCGGTGTCGAGCCCGCCGATCCAACTGATATCCGCGCTCACGGCGGCGGGCAGGGTCGGCGCGCGATCGGGCGCATAGAAAGTGCGCCCGGTCGCCTGATAATCGTTGATCTGGATATTGAGCAGCTGGGCAAACGTGGTCGTGGTCGCGCGGGCCAGGACATAGAGGTGGTTGGGGGTGGTCTCGACGTCGGCGACGCCATTCGCGCGGAGCCAGGCGAGCACGCTGGCTTCATGGGCGGGGTCCGGGTTGAAGCGGGCATTGGCTTCGTCCTGGGTCAGGTAATGGCCGTAATTGGCGCTCTGCGGATTACCGGTATCGGCCAGGAAGGCGTTGAGCCCCGCCCAATCGCGCAGCGGCAGCATAAACAGCAGTTGCAGCCGGTCCGTCGCGCGGTGGGCGCCGACCAGCGGCACGGCCCCGGTCTGCACCGACTGGGGCACGATCTCGCGCGCCAGGGTGCGCGGCAGGGCGGGCGCCGCACCAGCGCGCCCCGCGCCGGCGACGAAGGGCACGGCGAGCAGCAAGGCCAGGGCGCCGGCGGCCGCTACGCAGGCCAGTTTACGGTTTCGGATATGCATCGTGTTCCTCCTGAAGGTGATAGGATAAAGGTGGTATAGGTGGATAAAGGTGTATAAAGGTGGTACAGGTAGCGCCCCGCCCAGCAGCGGGCCGTGCTGGCAAAATCCGTGGCAAAATTATTGTAACAACTTCAAGCGGAGAATACAACCGGGCCGGCGTCTAATTTTGCGACGTCTGGGGGCGATGTGGTATACTGACAGCGATCCGTTTAGCCCCACGCTGCGACTGTAGGTTGCCGCCCTCTGTTGGCCGGGCGCGCAAAAGGAGCGAGCGCGCAGAAGCGTCACCCCACAACGTAACCGCGAGTGACCCAACACGTGGCCCACCTGGAGTAGGAGGCGCCCATGGCGCTGGAAGGCAACCTCGAAGAATTCAATATCGTCGCGGTATTGCAGACGATCGCCAGCGGGCAGATGACCGGCAACCTCGCCGTCTGGGATGCGGTCAACAAGGCCACCGTCATCTTCGCCCGGGGGCAGATTATCCACGCCGAATCGACTCTGGAAGCCGACCGCATTGGCGAGATCCTGGTGCGCACGCGGCGGATCACCCGGCCGCAGCTCGAAAAGGCGACCACGAGCCAATTACGCCAGCAGTCGGGGAAACGGCTCGGGCAAATTCTGCGCGAGATGAGCCTGGTCGCGGATGAAGATCTGGCGATGGCGGTGCAGGTCCAGATTCTGGAGATCATGTCGCGGCTGTTGCTGTGGAGCCGGGGCCGCTGGCATTTCGAGTTTGCCGCCCCGGATCCCGCCGGCTATCTCCCCAACGGCGCCATGACGGTCGACGAGATCGTCAGCGGGCAGATCGTGCTCCTGGACAACCTGGAGCCGATCTACAACAAAAACGAGATCCTGGACGAGATCTATACGATCGTGCCGGGCCGCAATAAAGAGAGTGAGCGCATCATCCTCGAAAGTGACGAGTGGACGGTGCTGAGTGCCATGGACGGCCGGTCGACGGTGCGGGAGATCGCCCACCAGGTCGGCCTGGACGCCGACCAGATCTGCCAGATCATTGCCGACCTGCTGGCCGTGCGCCTGCTGGCCAAGCGCCTGGTGCCGGCCGCCGTGGAGCATCCGACGGTCGCCAACTTCCCCGAAGCCGCGCCGCGCGCGCCGGCCCTGGCGGCGGGGCCGCCCAGCCCGCCCCCAGCGCTGGGGCGGTCGGGGACGGTGGTCGTCAACGCGAGCGACCTGGAACGAATCAACCAAGTGCTGGCGATCCTCCTGGCCCGGACGGAAGGCAAAGAGGTCTGCTTGATCGACAGCAGCGGCTCGCTGATCGCGCGCCGGGGACCGGACGTGCATGCCACCTATCCGACGTTATTTGCCCTGGCGGCCAGTATCTTCGCGTCCTGGCAGGAGCTCGGGCGCAGCCTGGGCGAGAGCAAGGCGTCCACGTTGCTGTATCAGGGCGCCGGGTTGAACGTCTGCCTGAGTCCGGTCGGCTCCCAGGCGATTTTGATGATCCTCTACCAGCAGGCCTCCAATAGTGGGCTGGTCAATTTCTGGAGCCGGGAGGCCAGTGCCCGGGTCGCCCGGCTGCTGGAGACCAGCGGCGCGGCGCCCTCCCTGGCGCGGGGCCGGCCGGCGGCCGCCGGCCCCGCGCCAGGGGGCCAGAACGGCAGCACGCCCGCGCCCACCCTGGATAGCGAATTCAACGCCGAGCTCGCGCGCCAGATGGAAGACCTCTTCCGCGGTTGATGGTCCGGTCACACGCCGCCGCCCCCGCGCTTCGGCACGGGGGCGGCGGCGTGTGACCGGCGGGGCGTTAGTCGGCCGCCGGACTGGCCGGGGTGGGCTCGATATCCGCCAGCGCCTGGGCTAATTCGCCGCGCAGGGCATTCAGCTCCTCGATGCGTTGGACAATCTGCTCCAGCAAGCCCCGGCGGGGCTTGTGCTCGTACTCGTTCCGCAGATCCAGCAGCACCTGGGCCAGGCGCCCGATCTTGCGTACCTCGTCGATATGGTCCTGGGGACGAAACGGATCGGTGAATGGCACGGACACATCCTCCCGGGCACGGCTATAGCAAGAAGTATGGATCGCCTGTCAAGGCACGCCTGATTATAGCAGAAAAGCGATCAGAAATCGATCGGAAACGGCCCCGCTGGCCGCCGGGCAACGGGTGGGCTTGACACCGTCAGGAGGGACGTGTAATATAGGCTCCACTTCGCGCCCCGGGCGGCGCGCACGCACTCCGCAGGGCGGGAGACCGGCATGATCGGCTATTATGTTCTGGCGTTCGACGGGCAGCTGTTCGAGACCACCTTATATCCCGCGGTCTGGCGCGCCTACTATCTGAATGACTATAGCGCGCTCGAGCGGCTGGCGGCGGATTACCCGCTGCTGCAACGCTATGTGCGCTACAGCCAGGAATGGACCCGCAAGGGCTGCCGGCGGCCGCTCAAGCACTTCAGCACCGGCATTTGTGAGTTCAACACGAAATCGGCCGGGATCGCCCGGCTCCACCCACCGGACGCCGCCGCCAGCCTGACCGACGCCTGGAGCGCCGTCATCGCGGTGCTGGAGCGGAAGGGCCGCTGCACGCTGATCGACGTGCCCTGCGGCCAGAATCGCCTGATCCACTCAGATCTGATCGATCTCTGCCGCTACAAAACGGCGGGGGGCGCCTCCTGGGAGCTCGGCACCCCGGCGCAACGCGAATTTGTGCATCGCCCGCTGGCCGACGCGCACTATGCGAATTTTGTCGACCTCGTGGCCAGCGCCCTGGCTAACGCCGTCGCCGTGCCCCACGACGCCCTGCAGCTGCTGACCAAGCTCTCGTCGGCCTTCCGGGGGGACCTGGAGCTGCACTACACCGGCGATCAGACGGGCTTCCTGGGCTATCTCACGCCCCCCGAGGCCGCCTACCTCCACCAGGAGCTGGCGGCCATCGCGGTGGGCGATCTCCAGGCCCACCAGTACCTGGAATGCCTGCGGGGCTTCCTGGCCGATGCCCGGGACCACGGCAGCGGGCTCGTGCTCGAAGTGGCGTAGGGGTCGGGCTCAGCCCGGGCGATCGCCGACGACCAGCAGGTGGCCCTCGTCGCTCGGCACATCGGCGGCCGGCGCGACCTCGCCGGCCGTCGCGGCCTCCCGCGGCGGGAGCTTCTGCAGGGTCGCGAGGTCCTCGACCCGATCCGTAAAGAGTACGCCGTTCAGGTGGTCGATCTCGTGCTGGAGCACCCGGGCGAAGAGGCCGTCGGCCTTGACCCGGGTCGCCTTCCCCTCCAGGTTCTGGCCTTTGACTACCACACGGGTGTAGCGGGGCACTTCGCCGATCCAGCCGGGCAGGCTCAAGCACGCCTCGGTGCCGAGCGCGCGACCCTGCCCTTCCACCACCTCGGGATTGCAAAGGGCCAGGCGCACCGCCCGGCTGCCCGGCGCGTCCTCCTCCGGGTCGGGGGTCAGCTCGACGACGATAATGCGGACCAGTTGGTTGATCTGATTGGCCGCCAGCCCGATGCCATTGGCGGCGCGCATGGTCTCGAACATATCCTGCGCCAGCCGCTTCAGGCTCGTGTCGAATTGCTTGATCTTATGGGCCTGCTTGCGCAGGGCCGGATGCTCATTGGTAATTATGTTAAGTACTGCCATTGTAATCCTCCGCTGCCCGCGGTACTCCTGCCGCGGCACGGCCACGGCGGGCCTGGGAAAGAAATCGTCCCCTTATAATACCATATTTTGCGGCCCCGTTGACCGGAGCAGCGCCCGGAGTTGCGACCGGGGCCGTGTTCTGCCGGAGCCGACTTCTGATCGATTCCTGATCGCTGATCTGCTATAGTGATCGTATCGCCTGGGGCCAACAGACGGGGGCGGCTCGTTGGCCTAGAACACCAGGCTCTCGCGCCGAGAGTCGGCAACGGAGGAAGCAGTAATGGCGCCCGGTACCTTGATTACAGTCGGCATTGCCGCAGCCGACCCTACACAACTGGCCCGGTTGCGGGCCTTCCTGTTGCAGGACCCCTATATCCGCCTTGTCGCCGCCGCCGCAACCCGCGCGGCGCTGCCCGGCGTGCTCAACTGGGAGCCCGACGTGCTCGTCCTGTCCGCCGACCTGGACCCGGCGGCAACGCCCGCTGTGCTGATCAAGCAAGTGCTGGGCGCCTGTCCGGGCACACAGATCCTGCTGATCGCCGAGGGCTTGCACCCGACAGACATCGAGCGCGCCGCCGTGGCCGGCGCGCGGGGCATCCTCGGCGTCCCCCTGACCGCCACGGAGCTGGTGGATACCATCCGCGAGATCCACGAAACCGTCGTGGCCCGCCGCCAGCGGGTCGCCGACCTGGCGCACCTGCACCGCCGGAAGGTGCAGCGGGGGCTGGTGATCGTCGTGTTTAGCCCCAAAGGGGGCGTGGGCTGTAGCGTGCTGGCCTGTAACCTGGCGGTGGCCCTGTACCAAGCCACGCAAAAACGGGTCGCGCTGGTCGATTATAGCCTCCAGTTCGGCACGGTCGGCAGCTTGCTCAACATCCGATCGCCCCATCACATCGGGGAGTTGGCGCGGAACTACGACGAGATCGATAAGACCATCCTGAACAGCGTGCTGGTGCCCCATGAATCCGGGATCAAGGTGCTCCTGCCGCCGCCGGCCCTCGACCAGGTGGACCAGTTCACGACCGAGAGTCTGATTGGGATTCTGGAGGGCGTGCGCCGGCAGTTCGATTATGTGGTGGTCGATACCTGGCATGCGATCGAAGATGCCACCCTGGCGGTGCTGGAGCTGGCCGACACCTTGCTGCTGGTGACCACACCGGAACGCCCCGCGCTGGCCAGTACCCGGCATTTTCTCGCCGCGCTCAAAAGCTACCCCCATTTGCAGCACAAGCCGCAGTTGGTCGTGAATCGCTACCCCAGCCGCGGGGGGGTCGGGCTCGCCGTCATCCAGCAGGAGCTCGGCCTGACGCCGCTGGCCCTGGTGCCGAGCGATGGGCAAGCGATCCTGACCGCGATCAATCACGGCGTGTCGTTGCTGGAGAAGAAGACGCCCGGGGGGCCGGGGCAAAGCATGGTCGGGCTGGCCTCCGCCCTGGCCCTGCGGGCGCATCTGCCTCCTACAGTGCTCACGGCGCCGGCCCCCCGGCTCCATTTTTCGCTGCCGCGCTAACCCGATCCCCCGGTTAGGGGCTGAAGCTCAGCTGATAGACGGCGATCGTGCTGTCGCCGGCCATGCGGTTGTCCGGCACCGCGAAGCGCTGCACCTCGCGCGCCCAGGGCAACGGCCGGCCGCCCGGCCACCAGCGGGGATAATAGAGGAGATAGGCGGCCCCCCGGGCCTGGAGCAGGGCGCGGGTGGCCGGCCAGTCGCCGTAGTGTCCCAGCTGGGCCGGCGTCGTCAAACCGACGATGTCGACGGTCGGGTGGCCGCTGAACAGCCGGATCGCGCCGATCGGCTCGGCGGCCAGCACGACGCCGGGGGGCGCCTGGGCGGCCAGCCA
>DATGEF010000758.1:0-7434 GCA_035310405.1 Chloroflexia bacterium
CGTCGGCGCCCCCATCGCGGCGCCCCTCCCGGGGGCCGCCACCCCGGGCGCGCCCTACGATCCGCTGCACATCGCCAGCGATGCCACCCTCCCCTACGGGGTGGAGACGCGCGCCTTTGACGACCGCGGCCTGCCCGCCCAACGCTACGCGTTGATCAGCGACGGGATCTTACAACGTTACTGGGCCACGCAACGCTATGCCGATTACCTGGATATCGAGGCCACGGGCCGCGTGGCCAATATCGTGCTCCCGCCGGGCCGCCATCCCGCGGCCGAGCTGCTGACGCCGCCCGACGATCGGCCCCTGATCTATGTCGTCACCTTCTCCTGGCTGAACCCCGACCCGGTCACCGGCGATTTCGTGGGCGAGATCCGGCTCGGCTACCAGATCACGCGCGCGGGGCGGGTGCCGATCAAAGGCGGCGCGGTCAGCGGCAACGTGTTCACGGCGCTCACCCAGGCGCACTTTAGCCGGGAAACGGAGTTTCTCGGGACCTATCAGGGACCCCGGCTCAGCCGGTTTTATGGATTGACCATCGCCGGGTAACAGCCGCGATGGAATGCCGTTATGGCTTCTGGTATAATGCGTGCAAAGTAATCGTCGAGGAGGGGGGCTGGCGGGTAATCTTATGGACAAAAACTTTATCTTGCAGAAATTGAACGAAGCGCTCGTCCTGGAGCAAGGAATCATCGAAGTCGAGCGCATGTTAAGCACCCGCTCGAAAAGCAAAGATCTGCGCACGGCCGCCGAACAAGCCACGCGCGACGACGAGACCCATGCCCTGGTGCTCCAGCGCATGATCCGCGACCTGGGCGGGCAGGTCCAGCCGCCCCCCATGGAGGGACGGGCCTGGATCGAGGCCCTGATCCGGGCCGTGAATGTCGAGCGCGACGAGCTGGATCGCCTGGGACTCTATCGCATGCTCAAATTCCGCGCCGTGGCGGGCGGCGAGGTGATGGACGTCATCCGCCGCACCCTGGGCAATCCAGCCCCCATGGAGCGGCTCTTGGTTTTGTTGAACGAAGACCGGCAGCACGCGGCCCGCCTGGCCCAGCTCGAATCGAGCTACGCCGCCAACGAAGCCGTGATGTAGCCGGCCGCAGCCCCGAGCGGGGCCGCGCGCCGGCCGGGGGCGAGAGGACACAGCGATGGCGCTGGACGATACCGATCTTGGCCCGATCCTGGGCCTGCACGCCGAATCGGTCGGCGTGCCCGGCCAACGGACTTTCCGCATCCACGCGCATTCCGCCCGCGGCGCGGCGCGGCTCTGGCTGGAGAAAGAGCAGCTCCAAGCCCTGGCCGTGGCGATTGAAGAATTCCTCTCGGAGCTGCCTAATCCGCGGCGGCTGCTGCCGGGCAGTGGCGGCTCCTTGCCGTTCCCGCCCCAGCCTACGGTCGAGTTCACGATCGGGCGGCTGGCCCTCGGGTATGACCCCGATCAGGACCTGATCAGCCTGATTGTGCGGGAGCTGACCGAAGACCCGGAGCAGGAGGGGGGCCGATCCCTGCGCTGCCAGGCCAGCCGCGAGCAGATGCAAACCCTGAGCCGCCAGGCCCTGGAAGTCGTCTCCTCCGGGCGGCCGCGGTGCCCGCTCTGCAACACGCCGCTCACCGGCCCCACCCACTGGTGCCCCCGCAGCAACGGCCACGCCCCCCTACCCAGCGAGCGGGAGACGTGATTTGGAATGCGGAGTGCGGAGTGCGGAATGCGGAGTGCGTGATGCGTGATGCGTAACATACAATGGTATGACCAGCGGCGATTACGCAATCCATATTTTACGTATTCCGCACTCCGCATTCCGCACTCCGCACTCCGTCCGAGGTTGTGCCGTTGACGACCAACTATGCGGATGCGCTCCAATATCTGTACAGCTTCACCGATGTGGAGCAGGTGCCGGGCCTGGCGGCCGCGGCCGCTTTTGATCTGGCCAAGGTCCACTACTGGTTCGACCTGATCGGCCGGCCCGAGGATCACTTCCGCAGCATCCTGGTGGCCGGCACCAAAGGCAAGGGCTCGACGGCCAGCTACATCGCCGGCGCGCTGCGCGCCGCCGGCTACCGCGTCGGGCTGTATACCCAGCCCCATCTCACCACGTTCCGGGAGCGCCTGCAGATCGACGGCAGCATCTTGCCCGCCGAGCGGCTGGGACCGCTCGTCGACAAGATCCGCCCCCTGGTCAAGCGCATGCACCGCCAGGCCCCGCAGTTTGGGCGCCTGACCACGTATGAGATCAGCACGGCCCTGGCGTTGCGCTACTTTGCGGAGGAGGCCGTCGATTACGCCGTGCTGGAGATCGGGCTGGGCGGGCGCCTGGACGCCGTGAACGCGGTACGCACGCCCCTCGTTTCGGCTATTACCTCACTCAGCCTTGACCACACGCAGGTGCTCGGCACCACGATCGCGCAGATCGCCCGGGAAAAAGCGGGGATTATCAAGCCGGCGACGCCGGTCGTCAGCGCCCCCCAACCCGCGGCCGCGCAGCAGGTGATCGAAATGGTCGCCGCCGGGCACGCGGCGCCCCTTTACCAGGTCGGCGTCGATCTGCGCGTCGAGCCCGATCCCGAGCAGGAGCCGGGCGCGTGCAGCCCGGATCAGTACGGCCGCGTCCGCCGGGCCACCCAGGCAGTGAACCTGATCCTGGGGCCCCGCCTGCGCACCCTGGAGGGGGCCGGCATCCCCACGCTGCCGGAGATCGTCTCGCTGGTCCTGCCGCTGCTCGGGCAGCACCAGGCCACGAACGCCGCCGTGGCGGCCGCGGCCTGCCTGCTCCTGGCCCGCAGCGGGGCCGAGCGCTTGACGCTGGTCGCCATGCAGCGGGGCTTTCGCCAGGTCAGCTGGCCGGGCCGCCTGGAAGTGGCCCGGCAGCATCCGCTGGTCGTGCTCGACGGCGCCCATAACGGGGACTCGGCGGCCCAGCTCGCCGCCGCCGTGCCCGATAATTTCTGCTACCGGCAGCTGATCTTGATCCTCGGCGTGTCGGCCGATAAAGACATCCCGGCCATCGTGCGCCCGCTGCTGCCCCTGGCCCACCAGGTCATTTTCACCCGCTCCCACCACCCGCGCGCCGCCGCGGCCGGCGACGTGGCGGCGGCGGCGGCCCGGCTCTGGCAGGAATCGCCGGATCACCCGGCCGGCGCGCCGCCGTTCGGCTTCGCCGCCGATGCGGAGACCGCGTTGCGCGACGCCCGGGCCGTGGCGGGCCCGGATGATGCCATCCTGGTCACGGGCTCGCTGTTCGTCGTCGGCGAGGTCCGCGCCGCGCTGGGGCTGGCGCCGGCCGTCGACGAGGCCCACGGCGACTTTTTCTACCGCCTCGACAAAACAGTCCGGTGAAAGGGTTCCTGGCCCCCGAAACCCTGGTCCGCCTGGCCCCCCGCCTGGGGCTCACGATCGAGCTGGAGCCCGAGTTCCGCTACGCGGGCGCCATCGTCCTGCCGGATGGGCGCCGGCGCTACTTCCGCAATACCCACTTCGACCTCAACGGCCAGGGCGCGACCGAGATCGCCCGCGACAAAGCCTACGCCGCCTATTTTATGGCCCGCCTGGGCTATCCCGTGCCGGAGGGGCAGACCTTCTTCAACCCGGCCATGCTGCGCTGGGCGGGCGCCACGCGCGACAGCGCCCACGCCGGGGCCTATGCCCGGGCGCTGGGCTACCCGGTGATCGTCAAGCCGAACAACGGCAGCCAGGGCCGCGGCGTGACCAAAGCCTGGAACGGGCGCGAACTAGCCCGGGCCTTGCGCGCGATCTTCGCGCGCGAGAATGTCGCCCTGGTGCAACGCCCGGTGGCCGGCGCCGACTACCGCATCGTCGTGCTCGACTCGGCGGTCGTCTGCGCCTACCGGCGCACCCCGCTGGCCGTGACCGGGGATGGCCGCGCCACCATCCGGGAGCTGCTGCAGCGCAAGCATGAAGCCTTCGCCGCCTCCGGCCGGGACACGACGATCCCGCGCGACGATTTCCGCATCCCGCTGCACCTGCGGCGGCTCCATTTGACGCTCGACTCGATACCGGCCGCCGGCATGCAGATCGGGCTGATGGACAACGCGAATCTGTCCACGGGCGGGGAAGCCGTCGACGTGACGGCCCGCATCCACCCCACCGTGCGGGTGATGGCCCTGGCGCTCACCCGCGACATGGGGCTGCGCTATGCCGGCGTCGACATCCTGACGCCGGCGCCGATCGACACCGCGCTCGCGGACTACGTGGTGCTGGAGATCAACACGGCGCCCGGCCTGGACCACTACGCGCAGATCGGCCCCGCGCAGCAGGCCGTCGTGGAGGCGATGTACACGCAGATCTTGCGGGCGCTACTGGCCAGCTAGGGCCGCGCCGCCGTATGCTGTTAATTTGCACTATCTTTGCCCGTTGCGCCACTCGGCGATCGCGCCCGACCGCCAGGTTGCTACAATCGTGTTCAGAGATAAATAGTAGCTAAGATAGTAAAGAATTTATCATTCTGAGCGCAGCGAAGAATCCGCTGGGGCGTGAACCCACGGCCCTAACGGGACGATTGGGGCCGCTACGCACGGGCGGCGCGACCCGGAGGCAGGGATCGGCGGGGCAGTTGCCCGCCAGTGCTCGACTCTATTCGCTCGGCAACGGATTCTTCGCTGCGCTCAGAATGATAAATCTTATACTTTCTGTTAATAAAATGCATCATCTGGGCATTAATTGGACTCCCTGGGCAAGCATCGCCCTGATGACCAGATTTTATGAAGAAAACAATCCGGGCTATCCGATAGCAGGAGTGCTGTACGACTAGGCCTAAAGGCCCGAGGCTTCGGCCTGGCCCGATCGGGGGCTGTAGGGCGGGGCTTGCCCCGCCTGGTGGGGAGCAGGCGAGGTGGCCCATCAGGCGGGGCAAGTCCCGCTCCTACACGGGGTTGGTCGCCAATATATAAATCAGCTCATAAGACCTGTTTGCCCGACTGCCAAGCGGCTTTGGGCCAGCCTTGCCAGACCCCAGGCGGCTGTGCTATACTCCGCACCGATGATCCCACACCGTCGCTCTCTCTATTGAATCCACCCCAGCCACCGTCTGGGAATCGCGTAAAGGAGCGTACCATGGATAAGCTACAGCAGAAAAAGTTAGAGCGCGTCTTCCGGATCCTCGACCAGAACGGCGACGGTTTCTTGGAAGAAGTGGATTACACGCGCGCTGGCGACCAGGTGGCCCAGAATCGTGGGCTGCAGGCCGATTCGCCGCAGTATCAGCAGATGCGCCAGCGGATGCACGATTACTGGGAGGCCTTGTTGGCGCGGGCCGACAAAAACGGCGATCAGCGCATCAGCCGCGAGGAGTGGATGGCGAGCATCGAAGAGAATTCCGCTGCGGTGGAGCAAGCTCACTCCCAGATGATCGGCCTCCTCGCCGTGTTATTGGACCGCAACGGCGACGGGCGGATCACGCTGGAGGATTATCGCCTGCTGCTCCACGACCTCGGCTACGAGATGGATCAGGCCGAGACCGTTTTCGCCCGGATTGACCTCAACGGCGATGGGCAGATTGACCAGGCCGAACTGGTCCGCCTGACTGACGAATTCTTTCACAGCACCGACCCCGAGGCCCCCGGCAATTGGATGCTTGGCATCCTCTAGCCGCGCCCGTGCGCGCGGCCCCTGGCGCACTGAGCAGCTTAACGCCCCTTTGTCCAACGGGGCCGGTGGAGGAAGTCTCTACCGGCCCTGTCTTATTTCCTCGTACGGATACGCGCAGATCGACCCCGCCCAGCAGGCCGTCGTGGAGGCGATGTACACGCAGATCTTGCGGGCACTGCTGGCCAGCTAGGGCCGCGACGCCGTATGCTGTGATCGGACACGATCGCCGGTTGCTACAATCGTGTTCAGAGATAAATAGTAGCAAAGATAGTAAAGAATATGTCATTCTGAGCGCAGCGAAGAATCCGCTGCCGAGCGGACAGAGTCAAGTACCAGCGGCCATCTGCCCCGCCGATCCCGGCCTCCCGGTCGCGCCGCCCGTGCGTAGCCGCCCTGATCGTCCCTTTGGGGCCGCGGGTTCACGCCCCAGCGGATTCTTCGCTGCGCTCAGAATGATAAATCTTATACTTTTTGTTAATAAAATACATCAACTGTAGATCTTTAGGCAACGGTCTGTAAGCGGCCGGGGCTGCGAGGAGCCGACGGACGACGACCCGCCCCACCCGCCCCGTCGGGATGGCCGTCAGCCCGCGGAGGCGGGCTTCGCCCGGTGTTGCCGCGGCTTCAGCCGCCCGGCATCCTGGCGCGATGCCGGGTGGGCCAGCATCAAAAGAAATCGGCCAGGTAGGGTTTCGGCCCGGCCAACAGGAGCGCGGCGCGGTCGAGCGCGGCGGGGTCATGCACGGTCAGCAAGCCCAGGGCGGCGGCCTGGTGCGGGGTCAGATAGCCGCTATAGAGCTGGCTGAGCGCGCGCTGGTCGAGGCTCAGGTCCGGCGCGGCGGTGGACGGCGCGACGGTCCCCACGCCGTCGGCCACGTCCAGGGTGTAGGTGGCCGGGGTGCGGGCGACAAAGCCCTCGGCCACGCACCAGACCAGCCGGCCGGCCACCCCGGGCGGGTAGCCGCGGGCGGCCAGGGCGGCCGGTACGTCGACCAGGCGCAGCATGAATCCAGGGTCCACTTCCGCCTTGATGCGCGGATCGTCGAGCAAGGCCAGCAGGCGGTCGTCCTCGGGCAGGTTGACGACGACTTCTTTGGCCTGGCTATCGTGGTTGCGCAAGAAGCCGAGCACGGCGCGTAGCGCCGCGGGGTCAGGGGCTACGAAACTGGCCTGCAGCTGGCGCTCCCACGGTCTCAGCTCCTTGAAGGTGTAGCTCACCAGGGCGCGCGGCGTGCCGGCCGGGTCACGCCAATAGTAGATGTTGGATCGGGGCGTGATCTTGCGGGTGCGCCACCACACGGCGTCGCGCACCAGCGCCCCGTTGCGGCCCGGCGCCCAGGCATCGTAGATCTGCATCAGCACGGCCAGGTCGGCGTCGCTCACCACCCGCTGGCCGTCGGCGGCCAGTGGATCAGTCGCCACGCAGACCGCCTGCCAGGTGCCGGCGATCGGCCCGGCCGGCAGCCGATCGATCGGGATGGTGTATTCGTGGTTGTCGGAGGCATGCTCCCAGCCGTAATGCTTGTAGAAGGGGAAGTAAAAGGGGTAGAGCAGCGAGAGCGGTTGGCCGGCGGCGCGCATCTCGGCCAGTACTGCCTGGAGCAACCGGCCGACGGCGCCCTGCCGGCGGTACTCGGGAGGGGTCGCCACGCCGGCGATCCCTCCGGCCCGCACCGGGCGGCCGCCGAACCAGAAGTGCATGTCGAATAGGGTCAGGCCGGCCCGCATCTGCCCGTCGACGAACAGTCCACGGAGCTCCGTGAGCTGCCAACTCCGGCGCCAGCGTTCCAGGGCGGCCGGCTCGGGCTGGAAAGCCTGGGCGGCCATCAGC
>DATGEF010000759.1:0-2684 GCA_035310405.1 Chloroflexia bacterium
GCGACCATCCGGGACCTGCTCTCGGCAGACGAACGCCCACCCCCACCCGATGGGGGAAGCGTGGGTGAGAAGGTCTGTTCCCCAACCGCCCACACATCGCGCGCTGCTATGGCGAGGACCGCGCGCAGTCGTAGCCCAGCACTGTCCGCGGGGCCAGCGACATGGCGCCAACGGGTACCATCCCAATGCAACACCAGAGGTTGCGTGATGCCGTCCGTATCCGTGAACACGCCCACGGCCCAGGCATCGGTGCGTGTGCGCGTCGTCACTCCATACAAACGGCTCTGCGCCAGCCCCTGCGCCGGAGCCGGCCAAGGATCCCAGGCATGGCCGTCCAGCCGAGCAACCAGGGGTTCCGCTGCGGCCGCGCTGCTGTACGGGTCGGCAGTATTTGCCCCCACCGCCCAAAAATCGCCCGCGGCTCCAGCGATCGCGGTTAGCGGCCCGTGGCTCGGACTGATGGCGGCGGCCCAATGGGAGCCGCAGCCGGGATCGGCCAGCGGCGCGATGTGGGCCACCAGGAGGTCTGGCCTGCGGGAAAGTGCCAACCCCGCAATGCCCGCCAGGAGCAACCCCAGCAGCCATAAGATCCATGATCGCTGCATACCTTCCCTTTCCTCTGGTACCGATCGACGCGCACCCTCCGGCTTCTCCAAAGCCAGGATAGCAAGCGCGCGTCGATCAGGGAAGTCTGCGGGCGGGGACAAAAGCGGGAACAAAAGCGGATAAGTACAGAGGCAGTGGATACTTAGCCACTATCGGGCGCACCGATACGGAGCAGGATCTTGAGGGCGCCCGGGCGCCGGGCGTGCTCCAGCGCGGCGAGTCCCTGCGCTAACGGATAGGTCGCTTCGATCAGCGGGCGGGGATCGACCAGGCCCTGCGCGAGCAAGCGGAGGGCCGGCGCGAACGGGCCACAGCGCGAGCCCACCAGCGTCCATTCGTTGACCACGAAGTCGGTCGGGTGCCAGGCGGCCGCGCCCTGGAAGGTGCTCTTCAGCACGAGCGTGCCGCGCGGCCGCAGCACGCTCCCCGCCAGGCGCGGCCCATCCGGGTGGCCGGTGCAGTCCACGACCAGGTCGGCCGGGGGGATGTCGGGGCCGGCCGCCGGCCCGTCCACCCCGGCCGCCGGCAGCAGCACGGTGGCCAGGCCCCAGCCGGCGGCCAGGGCGAGTTTGGCCGGGTGGCGGCCCAGCAGAGTGCAGGCGCAGCCGGTCAGCCGCAACACTTGCGCGACGAGCAGGCCCAGCTTGCCGGCGCCCAGGATATAGACCGTCATAGCGGGGCGCACATGCACCCCTTCCAGGATCTCCAGCGCCGCGGCCAGGGGCTCGGCGAACACCGCGGTCGTGTCCGGCACCCCGTCGGGGACCGCGTGCAGATTCTCGAGCGGCAAAGTCAGGTAGCCGGCGAACGCGCCGTCATGCCCCAGAATGCCCAGCACGCGGCGCGCGGCACAATGACTGCGGTGCCCCCGGCGGCACGGCATGCAGACTCCGCAGGCAATGTTGATCTCGCCCACCACCCGCCGCCCTTCCCAGCCGGGCGCCGCGGGGCTGGTCTCGACCACCCCGCAAAACTCGTGGCCCAGCACCCCCTGGAAGCTCTTGTACCCCCGGATCAGCTCCAGGTCGGTCGCGCAGATCCCGGCATACGTCACCCGCACGCGCGCCCAACCGGGCGGCGGCTCCGGCACGGGGTAGGGTGCCGCGATCCGCACCTGCCCGGCCCCGTCACAAAAAATTGCTTGCATCGGTTGGCTCCCTTCTCTCGTGTTTCCCGCGTTGCCCGCGTTGCCCGGCCTTCAGTGTATAATGGCCGCATGGCGACACTATTACCGCGGGGTCTGCGGACCCGCATCAAACCCTATGCCGCCGGCGCCATCAGTCGCTTCTGGGTGACCTGGTTCCGGCTGCGCCACGGCGGGCGCGTGCAATTCGGGCGCAACTTCGAGACCAATGGCCGCCTGGTGATCCAGAGCCCCGGCCGGGTGATCTTTGGCGACAACATCAAGGCCTGGGCGCACGCCGAAAAGAACGTCTTTATCACCTATACCCCGGAGTCCCGCATCGTCGTCGGCGGCGGCACCCGCCTGAACGGCGCCGGCGTGATGGCCTACACCACGATCCGCATCGGCCCCCGCTGCATCCTGGGGTCGACCGTGATCTTCGATAGCGACTTCCACCCGATCGACCCCGCCCGCCGCCACGATCCCACCGCGCCGGTGGCCACCCGCCCGATCACCATCGGCGCCAATGTCTGGTTGGCCGGGCAGACGGCGGTCCTCAAGGGGACCACGATCGGCGAGAACTCCGTGGTCGCCTTCCGCGCCGTCGTCTCCGGCGCGATCCCCGCCAACGTCGTCGTCGCGGGCAATCCGGCGCGCATCGTCAAGCACTTCGAGGCCGTTTGACCCTGCGTGGCCTTTTGGGGTACAATAAAACTTGCGGCCCTTGCCGCGCCGTTATTTTAGTATAGCGTATGGGCCGCGGGCGACAGTAAAGGAGCTGCGTAGGTGCAGAGTAAGCTCAGTCTGATTTGCGATCGCATTATCGAAGCCGGCTGGCTGGCGGCGGCGGTGTTCACCCCCCTCTATTTTAACGTCTACAGCAGCCGCGTGTTCGAGCCCGATAAGATCAGCATGTTGCGCAATATCGTGCTGATGATGACGGTCGCCTGGTTCA
>DATGEF010000760.1:0-4020 GCA_035310405.1 Chloroflexia bacterium
GGTCGGCGTGTCGGTCGGCGTGTCGGTCGGCGTGTCGGTCGGCGTGTCGGTCGGCGTGTCGGTCGGCGTCGTGCAGCTGTTGAGGACGAAGATCAATGCGGAGTTGTCGGGGATGCTGGCCGGGCTATAGCAGGCCCATTCCGTGTAGTGGCTGCCGGTGTCCTGCTGCACGCCGACGGTTTCGGCGTCGCCGCCCGTAGTGGGTTGCCCGGACCGGCCGGGGAGCGGCGGCCGGATCGTTTTGTTGGCCGGGCGATTACAAATAGGCGGACAGCCCGGGGGGGCCATGGTGCCATAGACCAGGTCGAAGCGCGTCTGCCCTTCGTAGAGCAGGACCTCAAAATCGACATCGGGCGTGGTGGAGAGGGTAGCGCTATAGTCCGCCCGCCATTCGATCGCCGTCACCCGGTTGGGGGCAACCCCGCTGGTGGCGGTAAACACCCCACAGGTGGCGCAGGCGGAGGTGTCGGTGGTCAGGTCGCCCCAGTACGGGTAGATCGTGGCGTTGAAGCTCTGGTCCGGCAGGCAGGTATTGAGCGCGGATGGGTTGCTGCTGCCAAACTGCAGGGTGCCGTTCGACGACACGTTGACGCTGCTATAGCTCTGGTCGTAGAGCGGGTAGGCGAAGGGCAGGCTGAGGCTCGTCACGCAATCGTCACAGTGGTTGCCGATATCGGTGCTGCCCGGCACCAGGGTGGCGCTCGCCACCGGGGTGACCAGGTAATCCAGGCAGGGGTCCGGCGTTTGCGTCAGCAGGGGGGTGTCGGTCGCGGCGGGCGTATCGGTCGGCGTGGACGTCACGACCACCCGCGGCAGCTGGGGCGCGGGCCGGCCAGGGGCCGCGGCGTCGCGGTCCGAGGGGCGGGCGGCCTGCGCGGGACTGCTGCTGCCGAGGAGAAGTACTACTAGAAAGGCGAGAAAGAGGAGCAGCCCAAAGCGCCCGGTATATCGGTCCATGAGTGGTCCTTCCAGATAAAACCTTACTGCTACTGCCGAGATGCTGCCGGAGCTGACGCCGGCCCCCAGGACAATAGCACGGGACGAATCCCCGCTATAGACAGTACGATACGGTACTGCTAGCCACTATACCAGATAGAGCGATCAGAAAGCGATCCGCCCTGGGCGCCGCGGCCCGCACGGCTTGACAGACCGCGCGGGCCGCCGGTATAATGGGGCCGCTGTGCCGCCGGTGTCTGGCGGAGCCGCACGCCTGACCTGGGGAGGTCGCCCCGTTTGCCGTCCCGCCGCTGGCCATATCGTATCTTAATGATTGCGCCGACCTCGTTTTTTGCCGACTATGGCGGGCATATCCGTATCCTGGAGGAAATCCGCGGCCTCCAGGCGCGGGGCCACCAGGTCACCGTCTGTACGTACCACATCGGCAACAACGTGCCGGGCGTGCGCATCCGGCGCAGCCTCGACGTACCCTGGCGCCGCGGCGTGCAGGTTGGCTCCTCACGCCACAAGCTCTATTTTGACGTCATGCTCGGCGTGACCGTGCTGCGCGCCGCGCTGGCCACCCGCCCGCATATCGTCCACGCGCATATGCACGAAGGCGCCTTGCTCGGCTATCCGATCCGCCAGCTCGGCCACGTGCCGCTGGTCTTCGACTACCAGGGCAGCCTGACCGGCGAGATGGTGGACCACCATTTCTTGCACCCGCAGGGCGCGCTCTACCGGCCGCTGCGCTGGCTCGAAAGCCGGATCAACTACCTGGCGGACGCGGTGCTCACCTCGTCGGAGAACGCCGCCGAGGTGCTGCGCCGGGAATTCCAGTACCCCGCAGCCCGGATCTTCCCGGTCATCGACGCAGTGAACGCCGCCCGGTTCCAGCCGGCGGCCGACGCGGCGGCGCGGGCGCGGAGCGCCGCCCACCGGCGGGAGCTCGGCATCCCGGACGCCGCCCCGGTCGTCGTCTACCTGGGGCTGCTGGCCCCCTACCAGGGCACCGACCTCTTGCTGGAGGCTAGCCGGCGGGTGCTCGCCGTGTTGCCCGAGACCCGGTTTGTGATCATGGGCTTCCCCGGCGTCGACAGTTACCGGGCACTGGCCGAGGCGCTCGGCGTCAGCCACCGGGTTGTGTTCCCCGGCCGCATCCCTTACGCCGAAGCCCCCGACTGGCTGGGTCTGGGCACGGTCGCCGTCGCGCCCAAGCTCTCGCTGACCGAAGGGGCCGGCAAAATCCCCCTCTACATGGCCATGGGCCTGCCGACGATCGCCTTCGATACCCCCGTCAGCCGCGAATTCCTCGGCCCCCTGGGCATCTACGCGGCGCGCGGCTCGGCCGATTCCCTGGCCGCGCAGCTGATCGCCACGCTCGGCGATCCCGCCGGCAGTGCCTGCCGTGGCCAGCGGCTGCGCGTGGTCGCGCAGCAGGAGCGCGCCTGGGATGTCGCGGTACAGCAGATCGAGGCGGTCTACGACCGCGCTTGGGCCTGGCGCGCCGGCGCCCGCTTCCGCGGCCAAACCCCCCTCCCCGCCCGCCGCACCCCGCTCGACTAGCTGAAATCCGGGCAATGGCGATGTCTACTTTTATACCCGGTGGGGTACTAGATCATCGGCCCAAAAGTACTATTCACTACCTTACCAACCGGTACTATAATAGAAGTAGCGAAGTCGATCAACGCGACGAGGGAATAGCGGGTACCGCGAACCCGCCGGAATAGGACTAATATGCATGCCGCTACACTCCTGGGCCGGCTGCCGGATCGTGGCCGCGACTGGGCTGTTGCTTTCTTGGGCACGATTATTCTAGGCGTCTACGCCAGCACGCCCCTGCTCGGCGCGAGCGGGCCGGCGATCGCCGCGGGTCTGCGGGTCGGCGGCCCGTGGCTCGCGGTGGGCTGGGTGTTGTACCGCGCCCGGCGGGGGACCGCGGGCGATCGGTTCTGGCGGGCCCTGGCGGCCGGCCTGGGGAGCTGGGCGGCGGCCGGGCTGGCCCAGGAACCGGCGGTCGCCGCCCGCCTCCCCGCGGGCGCGCTGATCAGCACCGCGTTGTTCATCGCGGCGAGCGCCTGCTGGATCTACGCCCTGGCCCAGGTGCCCCGGGCGCCGCATGCCCGGGTCTCCTTCGCGCTGATCACCGACGCCCTCCTGGTGGTGGTCTGCGGCGTGACGCTGTCCGGGTACTTCGTGCTGGGGCCCGCCGTGACCCGCGGCGGCGGCCTCCTGGCCGCCCACGCGATCGCCGGCCTGCTCCTGTTCGCCGCCCTGGTGATCGGCCGCTATAGTGCGCGCCGGCCGCTGGCGCCCGACCGGGCGCTGGCCCTGGCCGGGCTGCTGGTCGTGCTGCTGGGCGATGGCTGGCAGCTCTGGGAGCAGGCCGGGGCGGGCGCCCCGGCCGCGCCCGTGCTTGGGTTCAGCCGCATCCTGGCCGGGCTGATCTTCATGGGCGCGGCCGGGCGGACCGGCATCTCCCCGGCGTCCGATCCGCCGGCGAGCCGCTGGGAGGCGGTGGCGCCCTGGCTGCCGATGGCCTCCCTCGCGGCCGTCTTTGCCCTGCCCGTCCTGCACTATGCCGGCCGGCCGCTGGGCGATGCCGTGCTCTTTGGCGTCTTCTTGAGCCTGGCGCTGGCCTTCGTGCGGCTGGGGCTGTCGTTACGCGAGAACCACGACCTGCGGCAAGAGCGCGGCCGGTTGTTGTGGCAGAACGAGGAGTATGCCCGCCTGGCGATCAGCGATCCGCTGACCGGGCTGTTCAACAAGGGCTACTTCGCGCACCGCCTGCGCGCCGAATTCGAGTCCAGCCAGCGCTATCACCAGCCGCTGACTGTGATCGCCCTCGACCTCGACAATTTCAAGGCGGTCAACGATCAATTCGGGCACGCCGCCGGGGACGCCTTGCTGCGCGCCATCGGCCAGGCCCTGCGCGCCGGGAGCCGCAGCACCGACATTGCCTGCCGCTGCGGGGGCGACGAGTTCACCGTGATCCTGCCCCACACGCACATCGCGGTCGCCCGCCCGCTGGCCGAGCGCCTGCGCGCGGCGGTCGCGGACGCCGTCCAGCGCCAGGGCCTGGGC
>DATGEF010000761.1:0-8274 GCA_035310405.1 Chloroflexia bacterium
GATCGCAAAGCAGTTGTTGCTGGCGTTCAGGCACTCGGCGTAGACTGCTTCACCACTGGAGCGCGTCGCCGCGTCCACGGCGATGGGGGCGGTGGTGCTGATAGTGAGCGTGTTGCCGACGGCATCGGCGATGTTGGCCGTGCCGCTGACCATCAACGAGTTGGCGCTGGCGGTGGCGAGGCTGGCCGGGCCGCTGACCGTCAGCGAGTTGGCACTGGCGGTGGCGAGGCTGGCCGGGCCGCTGACCGTCAGCGAGTTGGCGCTGGCGTTGGCGAGGCTGGTCGTGCCGCTGACCGTCAGCGAGTTGACACTCCAAGCGTTGCCGCTGGCGTCGGCGAGGCTAGCCGTGGAATTGACGGTCAACGAGTTGACGGCCAACGAGTTGCCGGTGGCGTCGGCGATGTTGCGCCGGCCCAGGTCAATGAACTTGGTCATTTGCAGGCGCGTGACGGCGTTGCCGGGGCGGTAGTAGGGCAGGTTGGCGGGCGGCACGCACGGCTCGCCCGCGCCCCCGCAGCCGTAGCCGCCGACCACGCTCGCCCCGTACAGGTTGTGCAGGTACGGGTAGAAGGGGTTGATCGTGTCGACGTCCTGGAAATCCTGGCCCGGCGTCGCTTGTGGCGCGGCCGCCCGCGCCGCAGCGGGTTGGGCCGCCGCAGCCCGGCTGGCGGCGGTCCCCAGCGTGCCGGTGCTCAGTAGAGCCAGGGCAAACAGGGCGAACAACACCGCCCCGGTCCAGCGCAATAGTTGAAGGTTCGCGCGATCGCTCATAGCAACCATTGTTTGTGCTCCTTATCGCTAATGAAATGACAATATTGACCCAGCATGGGTTGCTGGGTCCACGATAGCACAATGAGGACAGGCAGAGAAGGGACTTGGTGGGACAATAGGTGGGACAAGAACCGAGACAGCAAAGCAGGGCACCGGCGCGGTCACGCTGGCGCTGTATGTGCAATCCGACCGGCCCTACACCGACTTCTTCGGGCGGTTCTGCGATGTGCATCCGTCCGGCCGCTCGATCAATATCTGCGACGGACTCGTGCGTGTGGCGCCCGGCAAAGGCCAGCCCCAGCCGGATGGGACGCTGCGCCTGACGGGCCCGGGGAGGGCTTAGTCGGCGTCGAGCACGGCGGCGACCGGCACGGCGAAGCCGTCCAGTAACGTCGACGTCGCGCGGTCCCCGCGGCGGAAGATCCCGTGCTCGCCATATTGCCTCCCGGCCAGCCGCAACACGGTGATACTCTCGTCGGCCGGGTTCACGATGGCTGCACGCGTGCCAACAAGGCCAGAAAGAGCAGGCGCGAGATCGCCTGGTGTTTGCGGGTCGGCCTGGGCAAGACCTCGATGACTCCGTCGGTAAGCTCAAGGAGTCGATTTGTCTGATCCGTGAGCCGCAGGTACTGTTCGTCGCTCCAGAGGCCTTGCAGCGCGCCGAGATCGATCGCCGTCGCTTCGCCGTCCAGGACCAGTTGTATGATCGGGGTGTGCAGCTCACTCGCCATTCCGCGGTCCCTCCCATCGCGATGTGCGCCTGAGGCCAGGATACGCCATCTGCGGAGGGCCGCGCAACAAACAGCCGTGGGGGTCGCCGCCTGCCGGTCTTGACGACTCTCGGGTGCGCCTGTACACTTAGGCTGTGGGCGCCGCCTGGATCTCGGCATGGGGCTGGGCGTGGGGGCGGCGTGGCTAGCGAGAGGAGCGCGCGTGGCCTGGATTATTTATGCTGCCGTCGTCCTGGCGATCAGCGGCCTCATCGGCCGCCACCTGGGCCACTTCGGCGAGACCTTCACTGAGATGACCGGCATGATGGCCGGCATGACGATGGGCATGCTCAACGGCTTCCTGCTGGGCTATTGTGCCGCGGCGGCGATCCAGCCCCAGCCGGTCGCGCTGTTCTGGGGCAACCTGTTCGGCATCCTGTTCGGGATCATCCTGGGCACTTATTTTGGCCGCGCCGGCGGGCTGATGGGGGTCCTGGATGGCGCCATCGGCGGCATGATGGGCGGCGCGATGGGGGCCATGTTGGCCGTCATGCTGGATTTCCCGACGTGGGCGCTGCTCTGGACGGCCGTGCTGCTGGGTGGGATTTATGTGTTGGGCATGATCGCCCTGGTGGTGCTGATCGAGCAGAGCGCGCCGGACCACGCCCATCTGCACCGGCTCGCGCCGCTGTTCACACGGGGCGGGCCGCCCGATACCCGCGACCGGCGGCCGGCTCCGACCGTGCCGCCGCCCCCGGCGCGGCCCCGCGCCCCCGCCGCCTCTGCGGCCCCCGCCGCCCCCGCGCCCCCGCCGGTCGCGGCGCCGAGCCCGCTCCCCGCGGCCGCCGAGGAGGCCCCCGCGCCGCCGGAGCCCCCCCGGCGGCTGACGGATTATTATGCTTTCCTCGGCGTGCCCCCGAATGCCGACGAGGACACGATCTTCGACGCCTATGAAACCCGGGTGAACACGGAAGATGACGTGATCGCCGCCCGCGCCGAGCGCGCGCTGGCCGTGCTCAGCGATCCGCAGCAGCGGCGGGCCTATGACCGGGCGCTGGCCGAGAACAAGCGCGCTCTGGCGGCCGCCCGGGCCGCCCAAGAACCCGCGGCGGCCGCGCCGGCCCGGGACCCGGCCAAAGGCGGCCGGCGTGGCCGGTAACGCACCCGACCCCGCGCCCGAGGTGCTGGCCCGCCAGCTGACCGGGGCTGAGCGCCAGCAGCTGACGGCGGCGTTGGTCGGCGCCTTTCCCGACCACGACGCCCTGGAAGAAATGGTCAGCTTCCACCTGAACGAGAACCTGGACGCGATTGCGGGGGGGCTAACGCTGACAGCCCTGGTACTGAATCTGGTGCAGTGGGCGGAAGCCCAGAATCGTGTGCCGGACCTGGTCGCCGGGGCGCAGGCCGCCAACCCGGGAAATAGCGCGCTGCAAGCGATCGCGGCGCAGCTGGCCCGGCCCGCCGCCGTGGAGGGGTTGGATCGCGGGCGCGCGGCAGGCCCCTTCAACACGACCCGCGCGCTGCAGGCGGGCCTGGTGGCCATCCCGGTCCTCTTGATCGCGTTGCTGCTGGCGTTTGGCCTGCCTGGCCGTGGCTCCGTTCGCCCCCCAGCGGCGACCGCGTCCCCGGGTCCGTCCCCGACCGCCCCACCCACGGCGACGGCGCTGCCGCCCACCGCCACCCCGCCGCCGGCCACCCCCACGCCGGCCGCCGCGGCCGGTTGCAGTAGCGCCGCGGATTGCTTCCACGCCGGCCTGGCCGCCGAGGGTGCCAGCCAGTGGCATGTCGCGATCGCCGCCTTGACCCGGGCGCTGGCTTACGATCCGGCCGACGCCGACGCCTACAATGCGCTCGGCTATGCTTACGACCGGACCGGCGATTATGACGGGGCCATCCGCCAGTACCAGCAGGCGATCACGCTCGACGGGCAGAAGCCGCTGTTCTATTACAACCGGGGGAGTACCTATTATCGGAAAGCCCAGGGGCCGGACCAGGCGAACCCGAACCGGCGCCAGATCGACGACGCCCAGGTGATCGCCGATATGAGCCAGGCCTTCGCCCTCGGCCTGACCGGCTATAATGCGTACGCCTATTATTTTCGCGGCACGGCGTACCAGGCCACCGGCGACGTCGCGCACGCGCGCGCGGACCTGGCCCAGGCGCGCACGCTCTGTGTGGATACCGATCCCGGCCTGTGCCAGGAAGTGGACGCCGCGCTCAAGCTCCTGCCGGCGCCGTGAATCTGTAAAAGAGGCCGGGCAGTGCTGCCCGGCCTCTTGATATTCAGCTGTCTATGCCCGCGGGCCCGTGCGCTTAGTAGCGGCGCGAGCCCCCGCTGCGGTTGCCGCCGCCCCCGCCCCGGCTGTTGCCCCCGCCCATCTGGCTGTAGCAATCCGAGCAGTAGACCGGGCGATCGCCGGTCGGCACGAAAGGCACTTCGGTCGCGCGTCCACAGTTCGAGCAGGTGACCTGGGTCATCTGGCGCGGGGCGCGCTCCCGGCCATAGCCCCCGCTGCTGCTCCCCCCACCGTACCCGCCGCCGCCACCGCCACCGCCGCTATAGCTGTCGTTCCCGCGCGCGGCCTTCTTGGCGGCGCGGCAATCCGGACAGCGCTGGGGCTCGGTGTAACCCCGGCTGTTGTAAAACTCCTGCTCGCCAGCGGTGAACGTAAAGCTATTACCGCAATCGCGGCACTGAAGGGTCTTATCCACGGAATTCTCTTTCTCCTCAACGGGACTAATGTGCGTGGCTCTACTGTAATTGGAATTCTTTTGAGACCCTTGAAATCCAGAATCCGGTCGAGGGGACGAGACTGCGGATGTCTAACCGAGGGACCATCAAGATTACTCCAATAGCATTGCTATTACTATACCCGCTTTTTTTCCAAAGCGCAAGTACCTGCTTAGGCAATTTCCCGAGCGATCGCGCCGGGGGCCGATCGCTCGGGGGTGCCGGCGGGAAAGAGGCCGATTCGGCCGGCCCGGCGGCGGGTATACAGCCAGATCGCCCCGGCCGCCAGCCCGAGCGCCAGGATCACGCAGGCGCTGGCCTCCGGGCCGAACGTCCCGCCGGTCGCCCACTCCGGGGCGTGCCCATCGATGGCCAATTGGAGCGCGGCGGTCGGGGGGATGCCGCTATCGGGGAAGCCGTACAGCGAGGTCTCGGCCCAGTCCCAGCTCAGGTGGAAGGCGATCGGCAGCCAGAGCGCGCCGCTGCGCACGAAGGCCAGCACGAAGACGGCCCCCGCGAGGCCCACGCCCAGGATGGCTGTTGCCCCCGCCCCCGGATTGGCCAGGTGCAGCAGCGCGAAGAGCACCACGCTGACGACCACCCCCGCCGGCAGCCCGGCGACCCGGGCCACGAGCGCAAAGAGGCAGCCGCGCATGCTGAGCTCTTCAAACACGGCGACCAGCAGAAAGAGAACGACGCCACTGCCGAGGTTAGCCAGCAGCCCTGGTAAGGGAGCCACGCCCACGATCCGGTCCCAGCCGCCCAGGAGCCCGGCGATCAGCATCACGCCGACCGCGAGCGGCCCGAGCAGCAGGCCGAAGCCGGCATCGCGCCACGCGCGGCGCCGGTCGCCGGCCGGCCAGCCCAGGCCCACCGCATCCAGGCGGGGGACGCCCCAGATCCGCCACAAGGCGACGAGGGCCGCCACCAGACTGGTCACCTGGAGTAGCTCCTGTTCGAGCATGCTCATCGCCAGCAGCGTTGCTTCCCCCACCAGGATCGTCGCGGCGACGGTGAGGATGAAGAACCCGGCGATCCAGGCCACGATCGCCAGCAGCAGCTGCACGCGGTGCGTCCGGCGGCGGACGAGCCCCGCTGTGGCCCATAGTGTGGCCAGGAAACCGCCCCCCAGTAGCACCGCGATCACCAGCCGAAGAATCAGCGCCATACCCCCCTTCCCCTTTGACACAGCCCTACCCCTTGCCAACCCGGCGCGTTTCCCGTAAGGTTAGACTATGCATCCACCAGATTCCGCTCCCCCGCCGGCCGAGCTGGACGCCCGGCTGCGCCGGCTCTACCGGATCTACGAGCACCTGCGCGATACTGATCTGACGGCCGAGTCGCGCACGGCCCGCCTGCTCCAGCGGCCGGAGCCCGATCGGTTGCGCGCCCGGCTGGCCGACGAGATCGCCGAGCTGGCCGGCGCGGCCGACGGCAGCCACCGCCACCGCGGCCTGCCCGACGACGCGATCCTGGAGGGCAGCCAGGTCTGTTACTGGACCTTCCTGCTCGCCGTCGCCGCCCGGCTCGACTACGCGGCCTTAGACCCCGCCGCCTGTCTCAGCCCGTCCGTCCCGACACTGCCCGGCCAGGCCGCCGCCCGGGGCCAGATCCTGGCGCGCGGCATCCGCAGCGCCTCCGGCCCGGTCGCGCCGGCCGATCTGCGCGCGACGCTCCGCCAGGTGGGCCGGACCTGCCAGGCGCTCAGTATCGATCCCGGGGCGTTGGTCGATTACGACCTGGCCCAGATGCGCGCCCGCCCCTACCTGGCCGCGTTTTTCGGCGACGCTCAGGGCAGCGGCGCATAAGATCGCTGCCGGCCGGCGAAGCAGACCACTCGCTCATAGCCGACCTCGCGCAGCAGGCGCAGCGACTGATCAAACGCGTGCCCCACCAGATGCGGCTGGTGGGCATCGGAGCCGAGGGTCACCGGCACGCCCGCCGCATGCAGCGCCCGCAGCAGGTCGACATGGGGATAGATCTCGCCGACCGGCTTGAGCAGCCCGGCGCTGTTGATCTCGACGCAGACGCCGCTGGTGGCCATAGTCTGCGCCACGCGCGCGTAGAGCGGGGTGAGGTCAAACGCGGCCCGGTAGCCGAATTTTTTCACCAGGTCGAGATGGGCCATGATGTCGAACAGCCCCGTCCGGGCGGCGGCCTCGACCAGGCTGAAATATTCCTCGTAGATGGCGTCGACGCTCCGCCGCTGCCACTCGGCGACATACCGGGGGTCGTCCAGACCCCAGGCGCCCAGGAAGTGGACCGAGCCATAGATATAGTCCCAGGGGTGCGCGTCCAGGATGGTGCGCAGCGCCGCCTCGTGGCCGGGGATATAGTCCGCCTCCAGGCCGAGCCGGATCGGCAGCTGGGGCACCGCCTGGCGCGCGGCGTCGACCAGCGCGAAATAAAGCGGCAGATCCCCCGCCGCCATGGCCAGCTCCGGGTCGCGCGCGGCCTCCGGCAGCCAGTACATCGGGATGTGTTCGGAGAAGCCGATCTCGGCCAGCCCCAAGGCCGCGGCCTGCGCCGCGTATTCGGCCGGCACCCCCTCCCCATGCCCGCACAGATAGGAGTGCATATGATAATCAGGCAGACCGCGCATAATCACTCGATCCTTTCTCTCCCTGGACTCGCCGCCCGAGCTGGTGCGGGGGTACGCGCCCTAGCGTAGCTTCAAGGGATCCCTTGGGGTATGAGGAGTGAGCACGCCTACGTGCGAACGTTGCTCCACCCGCGTTCGCACCTGGGGGTGCTCACTCCTCGCTCAGCGATGGCTCAAGGGGTGGCTGGCACTTGCATTAGTCGAATTGGCGGACCGCCGGCACCAGCAAGGCGCCCGCGCTCAAGCCGGCGGCGAGCAGCCCACCGGTCAGAAACACCGGCCCGGCGCCCCAGGCGTCCGTCGCGGCGGCGGTCAGCGCATAGCCCACCGGCAGCAAGGCGAACGAGCCGAGCATATCCATGCTGGCCACGCGGCCGAGCTGCTCGCCGGGCACCAGGGCTTGCAACGTCCCGGTCCAGGCCAGGTTGCCCATTTCCAGGGCCGCGCCGTTGATCACGGCCGCCCCGGCCAGAATCAGCACCGGTAGCGATACCCCGAACAGGGCCAGCATCAACCCGGCGACGACCCCCGCGCCCATGATCAGCCCGCCGCGCCGGCGGATGCGGGCCTGCCGCCCCAGCCAGAGGCCGCCCAGGACATAGCCGATCGGAAACATCGTATACAGGAAACCCAGCGTCTCCACATCCGCATGGAGCTGGTTCTTGACTAAAAACGGCAGCCCGATACTATAAGGACCGGCCAGGGTAATGTTGACCAGGGCGTAGACGATAATCGTGATCCAGAGCATTGGCGTGGTGCGCACCGTGCGTGCGGCTTCCCGCAAGTCGCCTAGCAGATTGGCGCGCGCGGACTCCTCGGCCCGTACGGGCGCCGGCCAGCCCAGTAGCGGCACCAGGAGCGCGGCCGCCAGGAAAAACGAGAGCGCGTTGAGCCCGAAGGCCAGGGGCGCGCCGCCCAGGGCCATGGTTCCGGCGGCCAGCGCGGGCCCAATAATGCGCCCGGTCTGCGTGCTGATGCTGGTCAGCGCATTCGCGCTGGTCAGGACGGCGGCGGGCGTCAATTCGGGCACGGCGGCACTGTACGCCGGCTGGAAAAAGGCGTCGACAAAGCCGAAGGTCACGCTGAGCAAGTAGATGTGCCCGATCTCCAGGCCGCCCGTCCAGGCGAGCCCGGCGACCAGGGCGGCCAGCACCCCCCGGCCCAGATCGGAGAGGAACATCACGCGGACGCGCGGCCAGCGGTCCACGGCCACCCCGCCCAGCAGCAAGAAGAGCAGCATCGGCGTGAAGGCGCAGATCAGCACCGTGCCCATCGCCGCCGCCGAACCCGTTTTTTGCAGCACCCACCAGGCCAGCGCCACCTCGTACAGATGGTCGCCGATGCGCGACAGGGTTTGCCCGCTCCAGACCAGGGCGAACGGCCGCCCCCGCAGCGATTGGAAGAGTGTGACCCGCGTCAGCGCCGCCAGCATGCCCAATAATACGTTCCCGCGGGTAAAT
>DATGEF010000762.1:0-5067 GCA_035310405.1 Chloroflexia bacterium
GCACCGGCTATGACCCGCAGGGCCGGGGCCGGCACGGGTCGGGCACGCTGACCGGCTACACGCCGGAGGAGGTCGCGGCCATCCCGCCGCTGCCGGCGGCCGATCTGCTGGCCTATCTCGACGAGGTCCACGCCGCTCTGCGGGCGCAGCTCCCCGATCTGACCAGCGCGGCGCTGGCCGCCCCGGCCCCCGGCGGGGATGGGCGGGTCAGCGCCTATGCGTGGATCAAGGGGGTGTTGCTCGGCGGCTTCGCCCATCTGGGGGAGATCCGGGCGCTCAAGGCGTTGCGGGAGCGGACCAGGCCGGCGGCAGAGTCTCCCCGGGACTCGCCGGGACCTCCCTGAGCGCAGACGCAATCGCCTCGGCCAGGCTCAAGGCCTGGCCGGCCGCCCAGGCCGCGTCCCAGGCGGCGGGGTCCGCCTGAGCCTGGGCGGCGGCGATGATCGGCGCCTGCGCCGTCCAGTAGGGCGATCGCCCCAGCCCCAGCGACTCGCGCAGCGCCGCCGCCGCTCCCAGTAACCGGGCGGCCTGCTGGGCCCCGGCCGCCCCGGTCCCGGCCCCGGCGGCGACCGCGGCGAGCCCTTCCAGGAGTACCTCGATGTTGTGCCGATTTTTCAAGTCGGCTTCCAGGGTCAGGGCCTCGCGGTAGAGCGCGCTGGCGCGCGCCAGGGCCCCCGTGCGCCGGGCGACCTCGGCCAGGACCAGGCAACAGCGCACGATCCCCCCTTTGTTGCCCACCTCACGCGCCAGGGCCAACCCGGCGGTCGCCAGGGCCGCCGCCCGCTCGGGGTCCCCGCTGAAGAGGACCACCCGCCCGAAGTTCGCCAGGGGCAGGGCTGTGGCCCATTGGTCGCCCACCTGCCGGAACAAGGCCAGGCACTCCTCATAGGCCGCGCAGGCGGCGGCGGAATCGCCTTGCGCGGCGCGCACCAGGCCCAGGATGTTCAGCGCATGAGCACAGCCCCACGGATCACCCACCTCCCGGCAGATGGCCAGGCTCTCCTCCAGCAGCAGCCGCGCCCCGGGTCCGTCGCCGGAAAAGATCAGCGCGGCCGCGAGCCAGGCCTGGGTGCGGGCCCGCCCGGCGCGGTCGCCCAGCGCCTGCCAGATGGCCAGGGCCTCCGCGCCCCGCGCCCGCGCGTCGGCATAGTTCCCCAGCTCCGCGTCCAGGGCCACGACCCCGGTTAGCGCCCGCGCGCGCGCGGCGGTGGGCGCCTGGGCGCCGGGCTGCTGCAGCCCTTTGAGCAGCCAGGCGTGACCCTCGCTCCAGTAGCCGCGCAGGCCCCAGAAGTACCACAGGCTTCCCACCAGGCGCAACGTGGTCGCCGCGTCGGCCGTCAGCGCCCATTCCAGCGCCGCCCGCAGGTTGTCGTGCGCGCCCTCCAGGCGGGCCACCGCGGCCCGTTGCGCCCCGCTGCGTAGCGCCGGGGCCGCCTCCTCGGCCAGCGCCAGGAAGTAACTTGCGTGCCGGCGGCGCAGCGCTTCCGTCTCGCCCGCCGCGTCCAGTTTCTCGGCGGCATACTGGCGCAGGAGCTCCAGGAAGCGGTAGCCCGCCGCCTCCTCGGCCACCACCAGCGACTTGTTCACCAACCCGAGCAAGAGCTCCCGGACGCGGTAGTCGTCCAGGTCCGCCCCCGCCGTGACCGCTTCGGCCGCCTCCAACGTCCAGCCGCCGGCGAACACCGCCAGCCGGCGCAAGAGGATCTGCTCGTCCGCGCGCAGCAGGTCATAGCTCCAGTCGATCGTGCCGTGCAGCGTCTGCTGGTGGGCGGGCGTGCCCAGGCCCCCGCCGAGTCGCAGCGTGACGCGGCCTTCCAACCGCTCCAGCAGGGCGGTGGGGGTGAAGAGCTTGGAGCGGGCAGCGGCCACTTCGAGCGCCAGGGGCAGGCCGTCGAGCCGGGCGCAGATCGCGGCCACGGCGGCCGCGTTCTCGGCGGTCAGCGCGAAGTCGGGGCGCACGGCCCGCGCCCGTTCGACGAAGAGGGCGACGGCGGCGATTTCGGCCAGCACCGCCGGCGGCGGCAGGTGGGCGGGATCGGGCAGGGGCAGCGGCGGCACCGGGAACTCTTGCTCGCCGGGCAGATGGAGTCGCTCCCGGCTGGTCACCAGCACGCGCAGGTTCGGGGCCGCCGCCCGCAGCGTGGCGACCCAGCGGGCGGCGGCCAGCACCTGCTCGAAGTTATCCAGCACCAGGAGCATCTGGCGCTCCGCCAGATAGTCCGTCAGGCTCAGGAACAGGGGCCGGTGGCGCACCTCGGCGATCCCGAGGACCCCGGCGATCGTGGGCACGACCATCGCCGGGTGGTAGACGGATGCCAGGGGCACGAAGTAGATCCCATCGGCGAAGGTGTCGAGCAGGGCCGCGGCCGCCTGGAGGGCGAGGCGGGTTTTGCCCGTGCCGCCGGGGCCGGTCAGTGTGATCACGCGGCCCGCCGCGTCGGGGATCAGCCCGGCCAGCGCCGCCAGCTCATGGGCCCGCCCGATGAGTGCGGTGGGCTGGGTGGGCAAATTCGTGGCATACTGGGCGAGGGTGCGAGGCGGAGGGAACTCGGCCGGCAGGTCGGGGACCACCAGCTGGAAAAGGTGGTCGGTGGTCACCAGGTCGCGGAAGCGGTGCGCGCCGAGGTCGCGTAGGCTCGCGCCGGCCGGCAGGGCGGCGGCGCCCGCTTGCTGGGCGGCGCGCGAAAGCAACACCTGGCCGCCGTGGGCGACCGCCAGCAGGCGGGCGGTGTGCTCCAGGCCGGCGGCGGCGGGGCCGGTATGCAGCGCGACACGCACCCGCCCGGCGGCCCCGCCGCTGCCCTGCGCCGCGCGTTGCACGGCCAGCGCCGCCGCTAGCGCCGCCGCGGGGCTGGTGAACGCCGCCCCCGTCCCCACGGCCGCGCGCAGAAGAATCCCCCCGTGGGCGACAAGCACATCGGCCAGGGCCGTCCGATCCGCGGGCGGGAGACTCGCCGTGGCCGCGTCCCCCTCGGTGAGTAGCAGGATCACCGCGCTGCCCGTGTGTTCGTCCATCGGCTCCCCTCTCCACAGACGTGAAAAGATGCCCTGCCCCGCTTATGGCCGCTCCTTGCCGTGGGCGACCGGATAGCCCGCCGTGGTCCACGCGGTCCACCCGCCCAGCAGCACTTTCAGGTTGATGTAGCTGTAGTGGTATTGGCTATGCAATTTCTGCGCCGCACCGGCGCTTTCTTCTTCGTCTGGTCATTGGCAGTAGAGGACGACCAGGTGATCGGCGGGGATCTCGGGGATGTGGGCCGTGAGGTCGTCGCTCGGGATCGAGACCGCGCCCGGGATATGGCCGGCCGCGTACGCATCGGGGCTGCGCACGTCGACAATGAACGGGTGGGGAGCCGCCTGGTCGTAGAGTTGCTTGAAGGTGGCTAGCGCCAGGCGGGGCGGGGGCTCGGCGGTCGGCCGGGGGGTCGGCGCCGGCGGCAGGGGCCCCCCGGCCCCCAAATGGGCGCCGGGGGCGACGACGACCCAGGCTAGCAGCAGGCCCAGCAGCCCCGCCGCGAGCAGGGCGGTGCCCAGGTGATACCGCCAGGTTCGTGCCGGGCGTGCGCCCCCCCCCGCGATTCGACTCGGCGCCGCCGGGGCCGGGGTTGCTTTCCGATCTGGGTCGGGTTCCTGACTCATCATGTCCTCGCACTGTTGCCGCCGCCCGGCGGCCGCATCTCAGGTGGGTGGTGGCTTGTCCCGCAACCGGCCCCCGTCGCGCCCATAGCGGACCGCGACGATCTCGGCCAGCACGGCCAGGGCGATCTCGGCGGGCGTCTGCCCGCCGAGGTCCAGGCCGATCGGCGCGTGGATGCGGGCGAGCTGGGCGTCGGCCAGGCCCGCGGCCCGCAGGGCGGCCAGCCGCTCCTGGTGTGTGGTGCGGCTGCCGATCGCGCCGATATAGCGGGCCGGCGAGGCCAGGGCCGCCTGAAGCGCCGGCTCGTCGAACTTGGGGTCATGGGTCAGCACCACCACGGCGGTGGCGGCATCCAGGCCCAGGGCGCGCAGGGCGTCGTCGGGCCAGTCGGTACGCACGATATCGGCGTCCGGGAAGCGCTCCCGCGTCGCCAGTGCCCGCCGGGCGTCGACGACGGCCACGAAATAGCCGAGCTCTTTGGCCAGGCGGTGCAACGGGATGGCTACATGCACGGCGCCCACGATGATCAGGCGGGGCGGCGGCGGGAAGCTCTCGACAAAGATCGTCCAGGCCCCCGCCGGGCTCGTATAGGTCCGCAGCGTGGACTGGGCGGCGGCCAGCAAGGTCGCGCAATCCGCGGCGACCTGCGCGTCCAGCGCCGGGTCAATCGACCCCAGCGGGGGGGCGCCGGCGGGCACGAGCAAGTGCGCCCCCGGCCGCGGTCCCGTGATTACGGTGGCCAGGCTCACCGCCGCGCCCGCCTGGAGCCGGGCGACGAGCGCCGTATAGATGCCGCTCACCAGTCCAATGGCTCCACGAACACGGCGATCTGGCCGCCGCACGAAAGCCCGACATCGGTCAGCATATCGGCCGTGATACCGTACTGCACCAGCCGGGGCGGCCCGCCGCGCAGTACCGCCAGCGCCTCTTCGACCACGGCCCCTTCCACGCAGCCCCCGCTCACCGAGCCGGCCAGCTCCCCCGTCTCCGAGATCGCCAGCTTCGCCCCCGCGGGCCGGGGGGCCGTGCCCTCGACCCGCACGACCGTCGCCAGCGCCACCCGCTGCCCGGCGGCCCGCCACCGCGCGATCGCCGGCCACACGTCGCGCAAAAAAGTCTCACTTTCCATCTCGTCCCCTCTTCAGCCAGTCGTCAGTCGTCAGTCGTCAGTCGTCAGTAACGAACGAGTCGGCAGTCGGCAGTATCTGACAACTCAAAACTCAAAACTCAAAACTCAAAACTCGAACTGGGCACTTCGTCGCCTGGGCCGTGTGGGCGGGATCGTGTGCAGCAGAGTGGCCAGGGCCTCCAGGCTCTGCAGGTTGTGGATCGGCAGGAAGTCGTCTACGTAGCGCAGAGCCGTCGCCATACCCCGCGTGAGCGGCTGGTAGCCGGGCACGCCGAGCAGCGGGTTGAGCCAGATCAGGCGG
>DATGEF010000763.1:0-4758 GCA_035310405.1 Chloroflexia bacterium
CGCAGGTCGGTCAACTCGAGTTGGTTGGTGTGCTCGTCCAGGCCAGGCTGGCCGCCCAGCCCACGTACGAAAGTCGCGCCGGCGGGCACTGCCTCGCTGGTCCAGGTGAGCAGCAGGCGGCGGTTCGCCGCGCGCGCCCCGGCGACGATCGGGCGCAACAGCTGCCGGGCGTAGCCCTGGCGGCGGGCTTCCGGCAGCACCTGGATCCAGAATTCGGCCAGGTGCTGGTTGTGGCTGCCGTTAAACACTTCCAGGCTGCCGGCCGCCCGGATCTGCGTGCCGGTGCGGTCCCAGATCACCCACATCTGGTGGTCCAGGCAGGCCGGGCGGTCCCGGAACTCGGCGATGGTCATCGTCAGGGGCCGCGGCGAGTCCTCGGGCCACTGCTCCGCCTGTAGGCGATTCTGGAAGCTGTTGAGCGCCTGCCACTGCGCCTCGCCGGCCTGTTGGAGGTCAAATACTGCAAGGGGTGCCTCGGTGGCTAACATGGACCCGTCTCCTATCTATATAGCGCAGGTTAAGATTCTCGTCGGCGTCATTGTAGCACAGTCGCCCCCCCGCCCAAATCCGGCGCGGGGTGTGCTCTGTCTCCATCGCTAGACGGAGTGACCTACGGCATTTGGCATTCTCCTCCAGATGCGCTATACTGAAAGTGGCGTTGGCCATATCCGTATGGCGAAAGCCAGCGGGGGTTTCCCATGCCGCAGCCCCCGCTTTTTCCTGCCTTCAGACCGGGCAGCTGCTCAGCAAAGGAGGATCGCCTATGCCCTGGATTCACATCCGCTACCGGGTGACCGACTATAATACCTGGAAGCAAGTCTACGATCAAACCGCCGCACTTAAGCGCGGCCAGGGGTGGAAACGCTATCGTATCTTCCAGGTGGCTGGCGACCGCAACGACCTCCTGGTCATGGAGGAATTTGCCAGCCTGGAGCAGGCCCGCACTTTTCTGCAATCGGACGATCTGAAAAACGCCATACGCCAGGCCGGTGTGCTCGGCACGCCCGAGATTCTCCTGCTGGAGGGTCTGGAAGAGGGGCTGCCCTGAGCCCCCGGCGGCCTGTTGCGCGAATTCGTTGAAGAAAAGGAGCAATATCTATGATTAAAGCAGCCAGCCTGTTGCTCGCTCTCGTGGCCGTACTGGCTGGGGCGCTCGCGCTCCCGGGCCTGACCACGCCGGTACGGGCCAATTCCCAGGTGCAGATCCGTGACGAGGCGAACGTCCTATCGGCGGCCGACCGGCAAAACATTACGGCCGCGGCGCAACGCGCGCCCTTCGCCGTCACCGTGTGGACCACGACCGCCTATACCAACAAGACCTTGTTCATCAATGCGGTCGATGCATTGGTCGGTAACGACGCGGTGGTGCTCGGCGTCAACACGCTGCACGGCTTCGGCTTCACCCACATCGCGGCCCGGGCTAACACCGGCCTGACCACGGCCGAGAACGGCCAGGCGGAGAGCCTGGCCAACAGCAACTTCAATAACGAACATTGGGGGGCCGGGTTCGTCGCCGCAATCAACAGCCTGACCGCCGTGGTGGGCCCCGCGCCCGCCAACAATGCGCCCCTACCCCAGCCGGCGTCGACCAGCGGACCGGGCCTCGGCGGCCTCGGCCTGCTCTTCTGCTTGCTGCCGATCATCGTGATTGTGGGGCTGGCCATCTTCCTCCGCAACCGGGTGATGGGCAATCGCGGCGGCGTCACCCCGGCCATTAACCCGAATTACTACCCACCCCAAACCGGGTATGGCCCCGGGGTTAATCCGAATTATCCCCCCCCTGGTTACGGGCCAGGCTACGGTAACCCGGCGCCGGGCAGCGGCATCGGCGGCAATATCGTCTCCGGCGGCATTGGCGCCCTGGGCGGGGGCGTCATCGGCTATGAGCTCGGCCGCCACGCCGGGGACAACCAGGGGCAGCAGGGCGGCAACTTCGCCCCGGACTTCGGCAACAGCGGCGGCGGCGGCATTGTCGATTCGCCCAGCGGCGGCCCGGGGCCGGACTTCGGCGCGGGGGCCGGCGGCGGCAATAACAGCCCGGACTTCGGCAGCAGCGGCGGCGGGGCGGACTTCGGCGGCGGCAGCAGCGGCAGTTTCGGCAGCGGCGGGACCGACTTCGGCGGCGGCGGCGGGGCCGACTTCGGCGGCGGCAGTAGCAGCAGTGGCGGTGACATCGTCTAACGAAGGGACCTGACACAGAGCCGCGAGCGATCCCGCGTGCGGCTCTGTGCTAGGTCCCGCGCCAGGGCGCGGCGCTCTCGTTAGGTCCTGGATCAGATTGGGAGAAAAAGGACCGCGGAGAAGATCCTCCGCGGTCCCGTATTGCTTTTAAGCCGGCGCGCTGGTGCGCCCCGCCCTTACGGGCCGGGGGTGGCCGTCGGGCCCCCGCAGGTTTGCTGGCTGCTGAGCGAGTTGTAGACGATCTTGGTGATCTGGCCGCGCGTCGCGTTGGTGTACTGGCGATAGTACGGCCGGTTCTGGCTGTCGCACGGCTCGCCCGGGCCGCCGCAGTTGTAGCCCGAGATCACCCCGTGGCAGACCGCCGTCTCCACGAAGGTGTAGAAGGCCGTCCCGGGCAACACGTCCTCGAAGCTGCCCGTCGCCGGGTTGATCACTTCCCAGCCGGCGGCGACCACATCGATCTTGGCCAACTGGCCGCGCGTCACGTTGTTATACGGGCGGAAGTAGGGCCGGTGGGCGCTGTCGCACGGCTCGTTCGGCCCGCCGCAGTTGTAGCCCGAGACGATCGTGTCGGCCGCGGCCGTCTCGACGACGGCGAAGAAGGGATTGGTCGGCGGCACGTCGGTAAAGGTGTAGGCGCCGGCGGCCGGGGTGACGATCGGTTTGTTATAGCCGAGCACGACGATCTTGACCATCTGGCTACGCGTCGTGTTATTGTAGGGGCGGAAGCTGAAGGTGCCGTCGCCGTTGCTGTAGCCACTGATGACGCCGTGGCAGGCCAGGTAGAGCACCGGCGTGTAGAAGTAGTCCGTGACATGGACGTCGGTAAAGCTCAGCGTGCAGGGCGTGGCGCTCGGCCCGGGGGTGATCGTCGGCGCGGCCGTGCGCGTAGCGGTCGCGGCCGGCGGGGGCGTGGCGGTCACCGTGGGGGTGGCACACTGCTCGATGAGCTGGCCGCGGATCTCGCCGCCGGGGAAGACCGAGCTGTGGATGTTGACGTAGATATTGCCCGCCAGCAACGACCCGGTGTAGGCGGGGTTCCAGGTGAAGGAGCCCTGGATCGGATTGCCGGAGTTCAAGGGCTGGATAATGGGGCCGGCCTGCCCGGGGGCGCCATTGTGCAGATGGGACGCCGTGAAGGTCCCTTGCAGGTTCTGGTAGGTCACCAGATAGGTCATTGTCCCGCTGGCGTCGAGGAAGAAGGTGCCGACACCGGTGGCGGGGCTGCTGTTGGGCGGGGTCTCCTGGCCGCCGGTGAGGGTGGCCACGAAGTAGTGCTGCGTCGTGGCCCCACAGGCGGGGGTGCTCGTGGCCGTGGCGGTGTTGGTCGCCGTCGCCGTGGCGGTCGGGGTATTGCTGGGCACCACCGTGGACGTGGGGGTGCTGCAGGCGACGGCCGGGCGGTAGATCTCCATGTCCTGGGCCGCCGCGCTCGGCTCATAGCCCCCCGCCAGCCAGACCCGGCTCCCATCCGTATCCGCCGGGAAGTTGCGCCGCGCGTTCGTGAACGGGATGCCCAGGCTCCAGCTGTTGCTCGCCGGCGTGTAGACGTCCACCTCGTTGCTCGGGTTCGAGCCGCCCCGGCCGCCGCCCAGCACCCACAGCTGGCTGCCGACCGTCACCGCCCGCGTCTCCCCCGTCGCCCGCGGGATAATCGCCACGGTGTTGCTGATCGTGTTGGTCGCCGGGTTGAAGCCGAAGGTCGTCGTCGTGTCGACGACGGTGCCGCCCTGGTAGTCGGAGGCGCCCAGCACGTAGACCAGCCCATTATACGCCGCGGTGGGGGCGTACATGATGCCGACCGGGGTGTTGACCTTCTGGGTCCAGCGGCTGCCGACGGCGGCGCTGGGGTTGAACTCCCAGATCTGGTTGGTGGAGGCGACGTTGATGTTGAAGCCGCCGAGGACGTAGAGCTTGTTGTTGAGCACGACGAAGCCGCCGGGCAAGATGGTGCCGCCGGCGTCGCCGGGCCAGTTATCGGCGCTGGTCAGCGTGGTGGCGGTATCGGCGACGGGGTCGTAGAAGAAGACGCGGGCGGTGGCGGTGCTTTGGGTGGCGGCGGAGCCGCCGACGCAGTAGATGTAGGGGGTGCCGGCGGGGGAGAGCACGCCGCAGGCCATGTTATTCATCTGGTTGTCGGCCAGGGTGACGCCTTTCTGGAGCCAGGAGCCGGGGGTGCCGGGGGTGTACTCCAGGACGTGCTGGAAATCGCTGCCGGCGGCATCGCTGGTGCGCCCGCCCATGGTGTAGAACTTGCCGTTGGCGGGGAAGTAGACGCCGACGGCGCGGATGAGTGTAGTGGGCAGCGCCGGCCCGGGCGTCCAGCCCGCGACCGCCCCGCAGGGCGTGGCCGTGGCGGTGGGGGTCTGGGTGGGGGTGCGGGTCTGCGTCGCCGTCGGCGGCGTGCCCGTCACCGTCGGCGTCGGCGTCCCCTGGATCAACGGCACTTTGTCGAAATAGACGTCCTGCTGCGAACTGCCTCCGATCAGCGTCCGCCCGTCGTCCCACGTCGTGTACGCCGTCGTCCCGAAGCTGCTCGAGTAGTCGTAGTCCCCCGCGTACAGCGGCTGTACGTTC
>DATGEF010000764.1:0-7449 GCA_035310405.1 Chloroflexia bacterium
AGCATGACGATGCGGTCGATGCCCGGGGCGATGCCACCGTGGGGCGGAGCACCGTACTCGAACGCCTCCAGCAGGTGGCCAAAGCGGAAGTTGGCTTCCTCCGCCGAGTAGCCCATCAGGCCGAAGATCTTGGCCTGCAGCGCCCGCTCATGGATGCGGATCGAGCCGGTCGACAGCTCAAAGCCGTTGCAGACGATATCATAAGCGGTGGCGCGGGTGGCGCCCGGGTCGGTGTCGAGCAGCCCGAGATCCTCGGGCATCGGCATGGTGAAGGGATGATGCACAGCGTCCCAGCGGTGCTCGTCGGCGTTCCACTCCAGCAGCGGCGGATCGAGCACCCAGGCGAAGGCCAGCACGTCGTCGTCCAGCAGGCCCAGGCGGCGGCCCAGCTCCACGCGCAGCTTGCCCAGCACGGCGCCCGCCGTCGCGCGCTGATCGGCCACGAGCAGCAGCAGGTCGCCTTCTTTGGCGCCGAGCTGCGCGGCCATGGCCGCCACGACGGCCGGCGGCAGATACTTGGCGGCGGACGAGCGGATCTGCCAGCCGTCCGCGGTGCGGCTCACCAGCGCGATCCAGACCAGGCCCCGCGCCCCCGCCCGCCTGGCCTGCTCGGTGAGCTCATCGAGCTCGCGCCGGGTATAGCCGGCACAGCCCGGGGCCGCAATGGCCCGCACGGCGCCGCCGTTCTGCAGCGCGTCGCGGAACACGGCAAACTCGCTGTCGCGCACGATCGTGCTCAGGTCGTGGATCTCCAGGCCAAAGCGGATATCGGGCTTGTCGGAGCCATAGCGCTCCAGTACATCGGCATAGGTCAGGCGCGGAAACGGCAGGGTCATGATCCGCTTCTCGCCGACGGCGGGCACCAGCGCCACCAGCAGGCCCTCGATCAGCTGCAAGATATCCTCGCGCTCGACAAAGCTCATCTCCAGGTCCAGCTGGGTAAACTCGGGCTGGCGGTCGGCCCGCAGGTCCTCGTCGCGGAAGCAGCGCGCGATCTGGTAATAGCGGCCGATGCCGGCGACCATCAACAGCTGCTTCAGCTGCTGCGGCGACTGCGGCAGGGCGTAGAACGTGCCTGGGTGGACGCGGCTGGGCACCAGGTAGTCGCGCGCGCCCTCGGGTGTGCTCTTGAAGAGGATCGGCGTCTCGATCTCGATAAACTCCCGGGCGTCGAGGTAATCGCGGATGAACTTGATCACGCGGTGGCGCAGGATCAGGTTGCGCTGCATCTCGCTGCGGCGCAGGTCCAGGTAGCGGTACTTCAGCCGCAGGGACTCGTCGGGCTCGGTCGCCCCGGCGACATCGAAGGGCAGCGGCTTGGCCGCGTTGAGGATCGTCAGCTGGGTGGCGGCCACTTCGACATCGCCGGTGGCCAGCTTCGGGTTGCGCATGCCCTCGGGCCGCAGTCGCACGGTGCCCTGCACCCGGACCACGTACTCGTTGCGCACCGTCTCGGCCGTCGCCGCAGCCGCGGGCGCATCGGCCGGGTTGCAGACCACCTGGGTCAGGCCCCAACGGTCGCGGATGTCGAGGAAAATCAGCCCGCCATGGTCCCGGCGCCGGTGGACCCAGCCGTTGAGCAGCACCAGGCTGCCCGCGTCCGCGGCGCGCACCGCGCCACAAGTGAGCTTCTGCGCCGCCGGCGCGGCCCCCGGCCCGGCGGGGATCGGCGCCGCGGCGTGATCCGGTGTCTCCATGCAAGCCCTTTCGCTGTCTGACCGGCGATCTGGGGTCGATAGATTGTCGCCCCATGCACAATCTCAGCGCTCATTATAGCGGGCCGCGGGGCCGCCCGTCAAGCAGCGTTAGGGCCTCATGCTACGACTGGGGACGTTTGCGCGGCGGGCCGGGGGCGGCGATAATAGATCTAATACCGCACCAACGCGGCGGCTAGACCGCCAAGCGGGCAGGAGAAGAGGAGATGGGAATTGACATTCATATGTATGCCGAGCGTATTGGCCTGGATGGCTGGGAGCTGGTCGGTGGCATGGAACCTAATGAGTACGTTTATTGCGGTCGCGATGAAGTAAAAGTTCCCTATAAGCCGGTGGAGATTTACGACCAGCGGCGGGCGGCCCTGTTTGCCATCCTGGCCAATGTGCGCAATCCCGCCTGGGCCGCCGAACGCTACCGGGTGATCGCGCCCCCGCGCGGGCTACCCGCCGATGTGAGCGCCGAGGTGTGTGCCTGGGCCAGTTGCTGTCAACTGGGGGAGGAAGACGGGGCATTTGGGGCGAGTTGGCTTACCTTGCGCGAACTGCGCGCCTTTGACTGGACCGGGCAATCGATCCAAAAGCAGGCAATGGTCGATCCCGTGGTCGCCGCGCTATTCCACCCCGATGCGCCGTTTCCGTACGCCGCGTGGCCGCCCGATCAGCCGATTCAGTATGCAGAATATCATAGGGGCGGGGTCACGGTCCGCTGGCGGGAAACCTATGCTGAGTCGGCCGGCATTGACTTTTTGGATGGGGTATTGCCGCTATTGGAGCAACTGGGGCCGCCCGACGGAGTGCGGATTGTCTTCTGGTTTGACGGCTGAGGGCTGAGGCCGGGTGGGGCAAGCGGCTCTCGCATAGTCCGCATAGTGCTTTTTATTAGCGGAAAGCATAGGATTTATCATTCTGAGCGCAGCGAAGAATCCGCTGGGCTGCTCCCATGCAGCCCCAACGGGGCGATCGGGGTGGCCGAGCCTGGGAGGTGGGGCCGGGGGGCAGTCGGTGCCGGGCCCGCTACCCTCCAGCCCCGAGCCGATCCGCGGAGCAACGGATTCTTCGCTGCGCTCAGAATGACAGGTTCTTCAAACAAATATTGACTTTAGGAGGTTAAATGAGCGACAAAATTAATGACATAGAAGCTGTAATATTGATAATAGCACATCCTTTTGGAGATTTAGAGGTTTCATTAAAAACTTGGATGGAAACAGGACCAGGCCCTAGACAACTGATTAGACCAGTTGCTGCGAAATCTATGCATACTGGGAAAATGGTTCCGTTAAGCGTAATACCATTACGCTATAGAAATAATTCTATATCTAGAGCGTTAATAACATTGGGCATATTGCCCAATCCATGGAAACGAATCTAAAGCGGGCCCTTGCCGGCCCGCAGGGCGTGGCCAGTCGCCGGGGCCTCTGGGGGACAGGGCGGCACCGTAAACAGGCGGGTCTCAGACCCGCCCCTACCCCAATTAGCGCGCCATGGGGCGAGCCGGCAGTTGAGGGAATCGGGCGCAAAAATGCATCCCCATATTTGTAGCTCCGGGCCGAGAATCGCCCCCACCGCGCCACCACGCGCCCCTTACGCGCTGGGCCGCTGGAGGATCAGGTTAGCGAACGGGCAGGTGCCCAGTTCGTGCTCGGTTTCGAGCGCCGCCCGCGAGACGGCGAAGCAAAGGGCCGACACTTCCTGCTCCGGCAGGTGATGCACCCGGCTGATGGCCTGCCGGGAGACATAAAAGATACTCAGCATATTGGTCAGGATGGCGCGCCCCGCCGCGCTGAGCCCCCCCAGCGGATACGCTTCGATCTCCTCCTGCACAGGGGCCAGCCCGGCCGCCAGCAGGGGCGGGCGGAGCTCGTCAATCACCTGCATATGCGCGCCCAGCGTGGCCAGCGCCGAAAAGCAGAGGCGCACCAGCTGCTGATAGGCCGGGTGGGTGCCCGCGTGTTCCATATCCGGGCCGAGGTCTTTGATCCACAAATAGCCCCCCGGCGCCAGCGCCTGCACCAGGCGCGGCACCAGGCCGACCGGATTCCGCAGGTGCGAGAGCGATAGCGAGGCATAGATCAGATCGAACGGGCCGGGGGGCAGGCCCTGCTCCATGTCGCCGGCCACGAACTCCACGTTACGGATGCCCATGGCCTGGATCTTCTGGACTTTGGCGATCGCCGCGGCATCCTGATCCAGCCCCACCAGGCGCGCCTGCGGATAGATACTACGCAACGCCAGCCCCAGCTGGCCTTCGCCGCAGCCCAGGTCGAGGATACTGTGGATCTGCGAACCGAGGATGGGCAGGGCGTGGGCGCGGATATACGTGCTGAAGATCTGGCTCTGCATCCCTAAACGCGCCCGGTCGGCGTGGACATCATAGAAATCGTAGGACTCGATCGTCATGGCTAGTAATGGACCTCCACCCGGGTGCCGAGGCTGGCCCAGTCGTAGAGCCAGAGCGCGTTCCAGTCGCTGAGGTTGACACAGCCGTGCGACATCGGCCGGCCGAAGTTGTCATGCCAGTAGGTACCATGCAGGGCATCGCCTTCGGTCTGGAAGTATTGGATCCAGGGCACGTCTTTCAGCCGGTAGTAGCGGCTGCCCGCAGCGTGGTTATTGCCCTCCATATCCTGGAGCGGCTGGCGCCAGTAGATCCGCCAGCTGCCCACCGGCGTCTCAAACCCCGGCTTGCCGGTGGCCACCTGCGCGACCAGCACCGGCTGGTCATCCTCGAAGGCGATCAGAGTCTGCAGGGTCAGGTTCACGTCGATCCAGCGGCCGAGGTGCTGCTCCAGGGGCAGGACTAACGGCGCGACATAGTCGACGTACCCGCCGTAGACGTAGAGCGGCGGCTCGGGGTAGTGGCTGACCTGGTACCAGGGTTGCCCATTGGCCGCGAAGACCAGCCCATAGACCAGCACGCGCCGGTTGGGCAGCCAGACGCGGTCCACGGCGTAGGACGTGCCGGGGCCGAAGCGGATATTGGCGGTGTGATTCAGCTGGCCGAGCCAGAGGCTCGACAGGTCCGTGATTGCCGGGTCGGCGTAGACGATCGCCGGCGGCGGCCCGGCTGGGATGCCGGTATATGGCAAGGCCGTGGCGGGGGCCGGGGTGCTGGAGGGCGGCGTATAGGGGGTCGGCGGCGGGGTGCCCGGGACCGCCGACGGGAGGCCCGGCGACGGCGCGGGCGTGCTGGTGGGCGACTCTGTGGCCGGCGGCCCGGTTTGCGCGGCCGCCACCCCGCCCGACAGGCCGGCCAGGGCCAGGAGCAATACCGCGCCCAGCAGAACCAGGAGGGGCGTGAGAAACGTATGACGCATCGGCTGAACCCCTTTGACTCTTTCGTATTCCGACTCTTTCGTATTCCTTCGTGTTTCTTCGTGTCCTTCGTGGATGATTTATTGCGCCCGCAACCCTCAGCTCGCCGGGCTCTCCCCGCCGCTCCAATCGACGCCGCCATTGCTGGGCGGCGCGGGCGCTGTGGGCGCCGCGGGCGGCTCCGCCCCCGGCTTCTGCGAGGAGACGGCCGTGGGGTCGGTGGCCAGGCGGATCAGCTCGACGAAATGGCGGTCGGCGTTGGAGCAGACGGCATAGAGTGCCGTCTCAAATTCTTCGACCGTGATGCCGTCGGCCAGCACCTCCATGGTGAGCGTCACGTCGTCGTCGCTGTCCAGGTAGAGCTTGACGCCGTTGAGCGTGAAATTGAGCCGCAGCAGGTGCTCGAACAGGTTGTGCCGGCAGGCCGGGGCGATCTTCACCGGCAGCAGGGCGTTGACATAGAGCCAGCGCTCCGTCAGCCGGACAATGAACCGCACCCGGTAGTGCTCGCCGACGAAGCCACTGTCCCAGAGGGTGGCATCGCGCTTGGAGTACGGCCAATCGAGCTTCGCAAAATACTCGTCGATTTGTTCGGGGGCCAGGGCCATCAGGAGTCTCCTTCTACGATAAGGCGGCTAGAGGTCGTCGGCTCAGGGGCGGCAGCGGACCCGTCTTGAGCAGCCTCCGTCTCGAAAATGAGCTGCTCGCCGGCGAGCAGGATATGTACCGCCCGGACGTGTCGCCACTCGGGACGGAAAGTCTGCCGGGCGAGAGGGGCCAGGACGGTTTCTTCGACGGCGCGCTCGACGTGGCGCGCGCCCCATTCGGCGCTGAAGCCGTGGTCGACGACATAGTCGACCACGGCGGGGGCAAACGTCACCCGGATCGGCTGCGTGCCGCCGTCGGCGGCTTGCCCGGGGGCAAAAATGCGCAGCAAGGTGCTCTGCAGCTTCTGCTCGACGATCCGCCGGGCGGCTTCGCGGCTGAGCGGGCGGAAGAGGATCACTTTATCGACCCGGGCCAGCACTTCCGCCGGGAAGTGCTTGCGGGCCTCGATCAGCGCGGTGTCGAGCGAGACCGGGCGGCCGAGGCCGGAGCGGCCGGCCAGCGGCCCCGGGCGCCCGGCCGCGTAGCCGATCGACCGGCCCGCGAACCGGTCGGCGCCGGCGTTCGACGTCAGCACGATGGTGACATCGCTGAGGTAGACGCTGCGGCCATGGCCATCGGTCAGGCGGCCCTCGTCGAAGACCTGCAGGAACAGGCTGACCACCGCGGGATGGGCTTTCTCCAGCTCGTCCAGCACCAGCAAGCTGAACGGCTGCGCCCGGATCTTCTCGGTCAGTTGGCCACCCTCGTCGTAACCGACGTAGCCGGGCGGCGACCCAATCAGGCGGGCGACGCTGTGGGGCTCGCTGAACTCCGACATGTCGAGGCGGATGACGTGCTTCTCGTCGCCGAACAGGAAGCGCCCGAGGGCCCGGCTCAACTCGGTCTTGCCCACGCCGGGCGGGCCGAGGAACAGGAACACCCCGTCCGGCCGCTGCGGGTGGATATTCATCTGGCGCTTGGAGAGGCGAATGGCATTGGACACGGCGGCGATCGCTTCTTCCTGCCCGAAGACCTGGTCGCCCAGGAGCTCCTCCATCACCAGGTAGCGCTCGGCCAGCTGCGCACTGCCGGCGAAGTGATCCAGCGGCACGCCGGTCAGCTCGGCCACCACGGCGAGGACATGCGCGGCCGACACCTGGTAGATCGGCGCGACCGGGCTGGGGTCGGCGCCGGCCGCGCCGGCGGCCGGGAGGTCCGCCGGGCCCTCGTCCTCGGGCAGCGAGTCGAGCAAGGCGCGGGCGCAGGCGATTTGCAAGACGTCGATCGCTTTATCGGGAAAGTAGCGGTGGCGCAGATGCAGGCGGCCGAGATCGACCACTTTTTCGAGCACGGCATCCGCGATGGCCGCCCGGTAGTGCGCCTCAAAGCGGGGCCGCAGCCGGGTCAGGATCGTCAGCGTCTCCTCGGCCGAGGGCTCTTTCACCTGGAGCGGCTGGAACCGCCGCTCCAGGGCGCCATCGCGCTCGATATAGCGGCGGTATTCGGCGGTGGTCGTGGCGCCGATCACGCTGATCTCGCCCCGCGTCAGGTAGGGCTTGAGCACATTGGCCAGGTCACCGCTCCCTTCGGTGTCGCCGGCCCCGATCATGGTGTGCATCTCGTCGAGGAACAGCACGGCGCGGGCTTTCTGGGTTTCGTCCAGCACGGTCTTGAGCCGCTCCTCAAAGTCGCCGCGATAGCGGGTGCCGGCGATCAGCGAATTCAGATCGAGGGCGACCAGGCGGCGGCCGCGCAGATGGAAGGGCACCTTGTCGGCCGCCATGCGCTGCGCCAGGCCCTCGACGAGCGCCGTCTTGCCGACGCCCGGCTCGCC
>DATGEF010000765.1:0-2367 GCA_035310405.1 Chloroflexia bacterium
TTCGGGCGCCTTCGGTTCCACCGGCTTGGCGCTATTATAGCAGCCCGGCGATCAGAAAGCGATCCGGGGCGCCGCGCCGGCCCCCTGCTCGCCGGCACTATGCGCCGGGGGCCGCCACCCTGGCCTAATGCCGGATCAAGCCAGCTATGGGGGAATGAGGAGTGAGCACCCCCAGGTGCGAGCGGATCGCGCCCCGCCGTTCGCACCTGGGGGTGCTCACTCCTCGGTACCGAACCCCAACCGGTCGCTGGAACCTGCACTAGCACATGCTAGCCCGGGGTGGACCCAACGAGGAAGGCGCGGGCAGCAAATAAGCCGCCGGCCCACTGCCGGCGGCTTATTTGCTGCCCGCGTCTGGCGGCCCGGGAATTAGTCCTCGCCGGCGCCCGCGTTGCCGTGGATGAGCAGGATGCCTTCGACCTCACTCGGGTCGTCGCCATCCCCGTCCCCCCCGACGCGCACCGATTGGCCCAACAGCTCGGCGATGGCCAGCTCGGGGTCGGCCCCGGCGGTGTCGAGCGAGATGACACTCTCCGCGCCCTCGCCGCCCGAACCGCTGGCGTCGCCCAGGCCCCCTTCCTGGCTACTGCGCAGGTATTCGTCGATGTTGGTACCTTCGCCGACCAGCGTCAGATCGCCGGGCCCGGGCCGGTGGGTCGCCCCACTGCCGGCCGGGATCAGCTTGCCGATGATCACGTTCTCCTTGAGGCCGCGCAGCCGATCGATCTGGCCGTTGATCGCCGCCTCGGTCAGCACGCGTGTGGTTTCCTGGAAGGAGGCCGCCGACAGGAAGCTGTCCGTGCTCAGGCTCGCCTTGGTGATGCCGAGGAGCACGGGCGTGGCCGTCGCCGGCTCGCCGCCTTCCGCCAGCACCCGGGCGTTGGTCTCGTCGAACTTGTAGCGGTCGATCAACTCGCCGGGCAGCAGATCGCTGTCGCCGGCCAGATCGATACGCACCTTGAGCAGCATTTGCCGCACGATCGTCTCGATATGCTTGTCATGCACATTCACGCCCTGCAGGCGGTAGACCGTTTGCACCTGGTCCACGAGATAGCGCTGGACGGCCTCGCGGCCCATGATCGCCAGGATCTCCTGGGGATTCTGGGAGCCCTCGGTCAGCGGCGTGCCGGCCGTGACATAGTCGCCTTCGGCCACGTTCAGCCGGGCGCCGGCCAGGACCACATATTCGCGGGAGTCCGTCTCCTCGCTGCGCAGGATCACCTGGTTATTCTCCTCGTCCAGGATCACCTTCCCGGACATATGGGCCGTCACCACGCGATCCTCTTCGCCGACCACCGTTGAGCGGAAGAGCGCCGTGCCTTCGGCGATTTCCTGCTCCGGCTTGACGAGCAGCTCATAGTGCCCGGCGGCCGGCAGGGCATACGGGTCGTTGAACACCTCGCTGGAGACGATCTTGATATGGCGGACTTCGTCTTCGCGGCTCAGCTCCACGCGACCGTCGATTTCGGCCAGGATGGCCTGCCCCTTGGGCACGCGCGCCTCGAAGAGCTCCTCGACGCGCGGCAGACCCTGGGTGATATCTTCGGACGACGCCACGCCCCCGGTATGGAACGTGCGCAAGGTCAGCTGGGTCCCCGGCTCGCCGATCGACTGGGCCGCGATGATGCCGACGGCCTCGCCCAGGTTGATGATCTCCCCGGTCGCCAGGGACCGGCCGTAGCATAACTGGCAGATGCCATGCACGGCGTCGCACGTCAGCGGCGAGCGCATGGGCAGCGATTTGATCCCCGCCGCCAGAATGCGCTGCATGATCAGGTCGGTGATCTCTTCGTTGGCGTCGAGGATCAGCTCCCCCGTCTTCGGATCGACCACCGGGTGGGCCACGAAGCGGCCCACGACGCGGGCCGCATAGTTTTCCGCCACATCGCTGTTGGCGGGCTCCGGCACATGGGTGACTCCCGTGGTGCCGCAGTCCTCCATCGCGATCAGCACGTCCTGGGCCACATCCACCAGGCGCCGGGTCAGGTAACCGGCGTCGGCCGTGCGCAAGGCGGTATCGGCCAGCCCTTTGCGGCCCCCGTGGGTGGACACGAAGTATTCGAGCACCGTCAGCCCTTCGCGGAAGTTGGAGCGAATCGGCAGCTCGATGATGCGGCCGGACGGATCGGCCATCAGGCCGCGCATCGCGGCCAGCTGGCGGATCTGCTTGTAGCGGGCCTTCGTCGCCCCGGAGCTAGCCAGGGTATTGACCAGGCCATACGGGTCCAGGATCTTCTTCAGCTCATCGGTCATGGCATCGGTAGTCCGGTTCCAGACCTCGATGACCTGCTGGTACCGCTCGTTATCGGTCAGTAGGCCCCGGCGATACTCGCGCTCGATCTCGTCGACCTCGGCATCGGCATCGGC
>DATGEF010000766.1:0-14961 GCA_035310405.1 Chloroflexia bacterium
CTGGTAGACACTATCCGAGAGCAGGTTGTTGCTGGCCCCGGTCCAACCGGCGGGCGCCGCGGCCTGCCAGGGGTAGTAGTCGTAAAGCAGATCGGCCGGCGAGAGGTACCGGCCCAGGAACAACGCCCGGCCCAGAAACAGCGTGACGACCAGCGCGCAGACCCCCAGCGCCAGCGCCAGTTCCCGGCGGGAGAGCGGCAGCGGCGCCGGAAACGGCGCCGGATCACCCGAGACGCGCTCCTGCATTAACCTGGTCCTCCGCGGGCCGCCCGCCGGCGATAGAGCCGCGGCCAAGCGGCTAAGAACAGCCACACCAGCCCCCCGCCGAGCGTGAGGGCCGCTCCCCCGGCCAACGACAGCGGGTGGTACGTGAAGCGCACCTGGTGCGCGCCCGCGGGCAGATACACGCCCCGCAGGGCGTGATCCACGGTCAGGATCGGCGCCGGCCCGCCGTCGACCTGGGCCTCCCAGCCCGGGAAAGCCTGGTCGGCCAGGACCAGCACGCCCGCGCTGGTACTCGCGGTGCCGATCGCCACCTGCTCCGGCGCGTAATAGTCGATCGTGACCTGATCGCTGTCCACATACGGTCCGCCCGGTAAGGGGGCGGCCGGTAAGGGAGCGGTCGCCGGCAGGGCGCTATCCAGGAGCGCCAGGCGGGCCGGGTCAAAGCCTGGGTCGACCAGCCGGCGCAGCTGCTTGCCCGGCGCGACGACGGCGACCTGGTGGACCAACCAGGCCCGCGGGCGGGCTTGCCGGTTCAGATACACATTGGCTCCACCCGGGCCCCCATCCAGCACCCGCACGAACGGCGGATCATCCGGGTTGAGCTGCGCGACGGTGCGGAAAACCAGGTCCCCGGCAACCGGCTGGCCATCCTGCGTGCGGGTGCCCCTTTGGTAGGGATTACCCGGGCTGTAGTAGAGACTCACCGCCGGGCCCGGGGCCTCGAAGTAAAAATAGAACGAGCGCCCGCGGGCCTGGCGCACGGCCGGGAAGGTGATCCGCCACCAGGTATCGTCCACCAGGGACGCGGTGGCCAGCGTCCGCGTCACCAGGTCGCCCGGGGCCGCCGGATCGGTGCGCAGATGGAAAATCAGGGAGCCGGCGGGATGCTGCCCCGCGGTGGTGCCCAAGACCTGGATCTCCGTGAGCGTGTCCTGGCCGGCGACGAAAGTCTGCCCCGGGTGAGAAGTCGCCGTGATCGCGACGGCCGGCGGGCCGGCCGGGGCCTCCTGGCGCACGTCGAAGCGGTAGTTCGGGTCGTCGCCGGGGGCGGTCAGCACATAGCGGACGTTGAGCAAATCCAGCAAGGGGGACTGGACGACATTGAACGGCTTGAATCCCCCGCCCGGCCCCTGAAAAATCGAGGGGTCGAGCGCGACGGCGAGCTCGTGGTAGCCCTGCGGCTCCAGGGCGTCGTAGCCGCGCAGATCGGCGAGCCCATAGGGCAGGTTCGTATTGGCCGGGAGCAGCCAGCCGGCGGCCACGGTCCGAAAGGGGGGCGGCTGGGTCTGGAGAAACTGGGTCACGGCGGTCGGCGGATAGTACTGGTCCTGGGCGACCGTCGGGTTATAGCCGGCGTGGGCCAGCGCCAGGTCGGCAAACAGGATCAGCGGCAGGACCAGGGCCAGGGCCCCGGCCGCGGGCGGCCGGCGGCGCCCCAGCCCGATCACCCCGGCCAGCAGCAGGCCACTGCCGAGGATCAGCCCACCCGCCCGCCAGAGCCCCGCCTGCCAGACGGCCGTCGCCGGCCCGGCCGCATCCGGCAGCCGGAAAAAGGAGTGCGCCGCGAGCAGTGGCACGCCCACGCCGGCCGCCAGCAAAATTCCCGTCCAGGCGATCAGCCCGGCGAGCGGCGCGATCCGCCGGACCGGCGCCGGCTCCACGGGCGCGCTGGATGGCAGCAGTCCATCCAGGCCCAGGGCGGCCAGCAAGGCCAGGGCGAACTCCACGATGAGCAGCAGCCGCTGATTCGCCGCCTGGCTGAGGCCCGGCAGCGCGGTGATCGCCTCGAAGACGACGGGCGCGTGATAGACCACCCCGGCCGCCAGCAGGCCCAGCGCCAACAAGAAGACGGCCAGCGCCCGGCGGGCGCGATCCGCGCCGGCCAGGGCAAACGGCGCCAGGAGGAGCGGCAGGACCCCGCTGTAGCTATTCGCTTCGTTATAGTTGGTCCAGAGGTCCCACCAGGTCTGGTACGCCGGGTTGCCGAACAGGTCGGGGCTGACCGCCGTCCAGGCCAGGTAGGCGGGCAGCCAGAAATCTGCTGCCCGCGGGTGGGCGGGGCCCAGCCAGGCCGCGCTGTGCGTCAGGTATTCCCCGAACGGCAGCAGTTGGACTGCGGCCAGCAGGGCCGCCAGCACGTAAGCGGCGAGCCCCAGGCCCAGGATCTGGAGCGCGGTGCGGATACCGCGCGCCCGGGCTTGCCAGACCAGGAACAGCGCGAAGGCCCCGGTCGCCAGCGCGACGTGCAAGGCCATCTCCGGCTGCCCGGCCAGCAGGGTCAAGGCGGCGAACCCGGCCAGCAGGGCACAGGGCCGCGGGCCGGGCCGGGCCACCAGCCGGGCCGTCGCCCACCACAGCCACGGCAGCCAGATCGCCACACTGGTGTGGGGATAGAGCAGCCAGACGGTGAGGAAGGCGCCAAAGGTGAAGGTGATCGCGGCCAGGCTGGCGGCCAGCGGGCCCACGCGCAGCCCCTGCCGCGCCAGCACGTAGGTGCCCAGCGCCGCCACCAGCAGCTTCAACCAGGCCCGTAGCGCCAGCGTCAGGCTGTTCGGCCAGATAAAGTACGGCCAGTTTAGCGGGTAGAGCACCGCCGACTGCATATTGCCCAGGAAGGGCGCGCCCAGCATGTTGTCCGGGTTCCAGAGCGGCACTTCGCCCGCGTGCAGCCGCTGCGCCGCGTAGGCCAGCCAGGGCTCAAACACGAGCACATCATCGCTCAGCAGGTTGTTGCCGGGCGCGGTCCAGCCGGCGGGCGCGGCACTATGCCAGGGGTAATAGCCGTAGAGCAGATCGGCGGGCGAGAAGAGGCGGCCGGCCACCAGCGCGGGGCTCAGGAACGCGCTCACCGCGAGGGCGCAGAGCAGCCCGGCCAGGGCCAATTCGCGCCGGGACAGGGGGGAAATCAACCCACCCAATTGCCGTGCGCCCAGAAAAAGGCGGTGATCGCCAGCAGCCCGGTCGACATCACCAGCCAGCCCTGCGCCAGCCGGGGGCGGGGCTCCAGGGCGCGGGCCAGCAGCAGAAAGGCCGGCCAGAGCGGCAGCAGGTAACGCGTCATCGCCAGCGTGGTGCCGAGGCTCAGCGGAAAGATCACGCCCAGGCTGAGCCAGGCCAGCTCGGAGGGCCGCAACAGGCGCCGCAGCCCGGCCCAGACCGCCAGCCCCGCAAACAGCGCCGTCAGCGCCAGATCCTGGTACATATAGAAGCGCTGGCCGCCCCCCCAATGGAGCACCGGGTCGGTGGCCGGGCTCGTGGTCGTCCACGAGGCGATCAGCAGCCCCAGCCCATCTAGCCAGACGAGCGGGAACACGCTCGCGCTGTGGCGCCAGCCCTGCTGCTCCGCGTCCAGGAAGATCCAGGCATTGCCGAACGCCAGCTGGAGGTAGGTCAGGAAGGCCAGGAAGGGGACCGGCACGAGCGCCAGCCAGAGCCCATCCGGCCGGATCGCGCGCACCCGGGCGCGCCAGCCCGGCGCCGCCGGGTCACGGCCCAGGTACTCCAGCAGGATGACTACGCCGAGCAGGAGGCCGGCCCAGCGGGTCACGCCGGCCAGCCCGGCCAGCCCGGCCGCCAGCGGCCAGCGGCCCTGCCGCGCCGCCCAAAACGTCCCCACGACCAGCAAAAAAAAGAGCGATTCGGTGTAGATCGCCGACCAGAAGAGCCCGGCCGGGAACACGCCGATCAGCAGCAGCGTCCGGTCGGCCACCGGCGCCGGGTAGTCCTGGCGGATCAGCTGCCAGAGCAGCACCAGGGCGGCCAGGAAGCAGGCGTTGCTGATCAGCAGCCCGGCCAGCACGAAATTGCCGTACAGGGGGTCGCCGATGTGCAGGTTCAGCAGAGTCAAGGTTTTCGTCACCCCGCGCACCAGCAGGGGAAAGAGCGGGCAAAAGGCCAGGTCTGAGCCCAGGTCTTTGGACCAGGGATAATAGCCCTGCATCGCCACCCGCCAGTACCAGGCCGCATCCCACATCATCGCGCCCTCGACGATCACGCCGCGCGTCCGGGTCGGGTCGCTGCTGATCAGCTGCCAGGCGCCGAGCCAGGCGCCGCCCAGCGCGACGAAGCGGGACACGACGAAGGCAAAGCCGGCCGCGCCCCAGGCGGGACGCCAACGATCGGCCACGAATCAGGCCATCCGCCGGCCGATCAGCATGCTCACTCCCACTCAATCGTCGCCGGCGGCTTACTCGTGATATCATAGACCACGCGATTCACGCCGGGTACTTCATTGACGATCCGGTTGCTGATGCGGCCGAGAACTTCGTAGGGCACCCGCGCCCAATCCGCGGTCATGCCGTCGACGCTGGTGACGGCGCGGATGGCCACGGCATGGGCGTAGGTCCGGAAGTCGCCCATCACGCCGACGCTCTGCACACTGGTGAGCACGGCGAACGACTGCCAGATGGCCCGGTCGAGGCCGGCGGCGTGGAGCTCCTCGCGCATGATCGCGTCGGCCCGCCGTAAGGTCACCAGGCGCTCCGCCGTCACCGGGCCCATCACGCGCACGGCCAGACCGGGACCCGGGAAGGGCTGCCGCCAGACGATCTCGTCGGGCAGGCCCAGCTGTGTCCCGACCGCCCGCGCCTCGTCCTTGAAGAGGTAGCGCAACGGCTCGATCAGCCGGAACTGCATATCGGCCGGCAGGCCGCCGACGTTGTGGTGGGTCTTGATCCGCGCCGCCGCTTTGCGCTCGGGGGCCGAGCTTTCGATCACATCCGGGTAGAGGGTCCCCTGGGCCAGGAAGGTCACCGGCCCGATGGCCCGGGCCGCCTCTTCAAAGACCCGGATAAATTCGCTGCCGATGCGCTTGCGCTTCTCTTCCGGATCGGCGACATCGGCCAGCCGATCCAGGAAGCGCCCGGCCGCGTCGACGATGCGCAGGTCGACCTGGAGATGGCGGCCGAAGGTCTCCATCACCTGCGCCGCCTCCCCCTCGCGCAAGAGGCCCGTGTCGACGAAGAAACAGGTAAGCTGGTCGCCGATCGCCCGGTGCAGCAGGGCCGCCACGACCGCCGAGTCGACGCCCCCGCTCAGGCCGCAGAGCACCCGCTCCTGGCCGACCGTGCGGCGGATGCTCGCCACCGCTTCTTCGATAAACGACGCCGGGCTCCAGTCGGCGCGCAGGCCCGCCACGCCGTGCAGGAAATTGGCCAGCAGCTGGGCGCCCTGGGGCGTATGGACGACCTCCGGGTGGAACTGGATGCCGTAGATCGGCACGCCGTCGCCCGCCTCCCGGCCCAGCGCGGCGTACGGCGCATTGTCGCTGGTGGCCAGGATGTGGAAGCCGGGCGGCGGGGTTTCGATCCGGTCCCCGTGGCTCATCCAGACCGGGAACTGGTCGGGCAGCCCGGCCAGTAGCGGGGACGGGCGCCCGCCGGCGGTCTGTTGGACCAGCGCCGGGCCGTATTCCCGCTGCTGGGCGGGGGCGACGTGCCCGCCGAGCGACTGGGCCAGCAGCTGCATGCCGTAGCAGATGCCGAGCACCGGCACCCCGGACTCGAGCACGTAGGCCGGGAGCCCTGGGGCCCCCACATCGTAGACACTCGCGGGGCCCCCCGAGAGAATAAAGGCCCGCGGCTGGAGGGCCGTGACGTGCGCCAGGGGCGCGTCATAGGGTAATAACTCGCAATAGACGCCGGCCTCGCGCACCCGGCGCACAATCAGCTGGCTGGTCTGCCCGCCGTAATCGATCACGACGACCGTATCATGGCCGGTCGGATGGGGCGCGACGGGCGCCCCGCTGGCCTCGGCTTCCTGTACTGGTTCCACACACCCTCCTTCGCTGGCACGTTTGCTGCTCCCTCGCCCTGATCTGAGCAGCACCCGGGGCATTATAACATGAGTTGAACGTGCTGCGTATCCGGTCCCGCGGGGGAACGCCCCGCCCCGAGATTGACAAACCCCCGAGCGGGCCATACAATTCAAATGCATGTGAAGCTTGCGCCCTAAGCAGCGCACATGTATTATGTAAACCCGCGCCAGAAAAGGAGAGGCCTTCATGCCCGAACGCGATGCACGGCGCCTGTTAGAGTTTATCATCCGCACCCGCCTCGCCACGTTGGAACAAAAGCAGGCTGAGTTTGCCAGCCGGGCCCTCGATCCGGGGGACCAGCCGGCGATTATGGCCGGGCACGATCTGCAGACGGAAGCCGAGGCGGCCGATCGGCTCTTCCCGGCCTTCGTCGCGGCGATCCAGGCGGCCGGCGCCGCGCGCACCGCCGGCACCCCGCTCGTCTTCGACGACGCCGACCCCCAGCAAAATGCCATGGCCGATGCCCTGATCCGCTTCCTGGTCAAATCCCACCTGGCCACGGTGGAAAGCCAGGAGCGAAGCGAGGGGCACTACCACTATGCGGTCACGATCGACTGGCCGGCCATGGAGCAGACGGCGACGCTGGCCGGGGTCGATCTCCCCGTGGCCCTGGCCGCCTGAGGCCGGCCTCCCGCATGCCCGGAGCCCTCCCGCCAGCGCCCCAGCCCCCCCTCGCCAGTCCCGGCGTGCCCGCCCCGGCCGGCGGCCGGGTGGCGGGCGCGCCGGGGGCGCCGGGGGCCGCGCTCCAGGTCACGCTCGGCTACCAGTTCAAGCAGCCCGACCTCTTACGCGCCGCCCTGATCCATCGTTCGTACCTGCATGATGTGCCGGAGGGCACGGAGCAGTCGAATGAGCGCCTGGAATTTCTCGGCGACGCCGTCCTCGGCTTCCTGGTGGCCCGTTGGCTCTACGAGCGCTATCCCGACAAGCCGGAAGGCGACCTGACCATCCTGCGCGGCGCCCTCGTCCGCCTCAGCCAGCTGAGCACCTGGGGCACGGCCCTCGACCTGGGCCACTATGTCTATCTCAGCAAGGGCGAAGAAACCCACGGCGGCCGGGAGCGCGCCACGATCATCGGCCGGGCCATGGAAGCGCTGCTCGGCGCGATCTACCTGGATGGGGGCCTGCGCGCGGTCGATCGCGTCTTGCGGCGCTTTCTGGCCACCACCAGCGAGAGCAGCCTGGCCGCGGTGCTCACTGCGGACTATAAAAGCCAGCTGCAGCGCGAAGTGCAGGCCCGCTTCAAAGGCGCGCCCCCGCAGTACCGGCTCGTGGACACCACTGGGCCCGCCCATGAGCGCGAGTTTACCGTCGCCGCGTGGGCCGGCGAGCACCTGCTCGGCCAGGGCGTGGGCCGCAGCAAACAGCAGGCCGAGCAGGCCGCGGCGCGTACCGGCCTCCAGACCCTGGAATCGCTGACCGATGACTTCCCGGCCCCGGCGGCCGCAGATACGGGTGAGGACCATGCGCACATCGAATGAGGAACTGATTATCTTCTCCGGGAATGCCAACCCCGCCCTGGCGCGGGCCGTCTGCGCCTACCTCGGCATCCCGTTGGGGCAGGCCGACGTGTTCTCTTTCAGCAACGAAAACATCTTCGTCAAGCTCAACGAGAGCGTGCGCGCGAACGATGTATTTATCATCCAGCCCACCTGCAGCCCGGTGAACCGCTCGATTATGGAGTTATTGATCATGATCGATGCGGTCAAGCGCGCCTCGGCCAACCGGGTTACGGCGGTCCTCCCCTATTACGCGTATGGCCGGACCGATAAAAAGGATCAGCCGCGCGTGCCGATTACGGCGCGCCTGATCGCCGATCTGATCACCGTGGCCGGCGCGCATCGCGTGCTGACCGTGGACTTACATGCCGGCCAGATCCAGGGCTTCTTTAATCTTCCGGTCGACGAGCTCACCGCGGTGTACCTGCTGGCCCGGCACTTCCGCGACAAACAACTGCCCAACCCGGTCGTCGTCTCCACCGACATCGGCAATGCCAAGCGGGCGCGCAACTTCGCGGAACTGGTCGGCGCCCCGCTGGCCATTATCGAAAAACGCCGGCTGGGCAATGACGGGCGCACAGAGGCGCTGAACCTGATCGGCAATGTCCAGGGCCACCAGGCGATCCTCGTCGACGACGAGGTCGATACCGGGGGATCGATCACCCAGGCCGCGCGCCAGGTCGTCGACGAGGGGGCCACCGTGGTCTACGCCTGCTGCGTCCACCCGGTCCTGAGCGGCCCGGCGATCGAGCGGCTGCAGGCGAGCCCGATCAGCGAGATCGTCACCACCGACACCATCCCCATCCCCCCCGAGAAGCAGATCGCCAAGATGATCACCCTCAGCGTCGCCCCGCTAATCGGCGAAGCGATCCAGCGCGTGCATAGCGGGGCCTCCGTCGGCATGATGTTCGACAACGAGCGCGAGGCCGTGGACCGGGAGCTCGCCCGACGGCGCACAGAAGCGCGATTATAGCCGCAGCTTCCGGGCCCGCAGGCCCAGGAATAGCGGAATCTCCTGGCGGGCCCGCTCGGCGGCGGCCCCGGGGGCGGGGCCGGTCGGCTTATGGCCCGGGATCTCGGCCATCTGCTCGACGAGCAGGCCACACGCGGTCAGGCCGTTGACGTAGGCGCTGAGCGGGCTTGGTCACGTGCTGCTCTCCTGCGTACGAGACGCGCCTGGAAGCCGCCACCGGGCCAGTCCACAAGGGACACAAAAACCATAACCGCCGGCGGCCAGGGGCTGGCCGGGGAAGTTATGGTGGGGGGCGGCAAAGCGCGGCAGATCCGAACCGCGCGGCTCATCACGGGGAGGAGTATAGAATCAGCAGCCGGGGCTTTGCCGCTAGCGGATTCGGAGCCGAGTCATGAACATGCTCATCTTCCCTTACTCCTGGGGCAAACCACAGTCTGAAAATACGCTACGACCGGAGTATACCGGCCAGTGCGGCTAGCGTCAATCGGCCGGAAGTTGTACTTTTCGGCGGCTTGGGCGGCTGCGGTGTTTGTACCAGTTCCTGTCCCGGCGGCAGTACTAATGGGCGATTGTAGCGCGGCCGATTTCGCGCTACGATTAGATCGCGTACCGGCCGCGCCGGCCGCAAAACTGGTCCCACATTGCTTCCGAAATATTGAAGGGATCCGGGCTGGACGAAGTATATACCCGTGCAACCCGGGTGACAATGGCGCCGATCGCTAACCGCTCTGATCGCTAACCGCTCCGATCCTGTCGAATTCCTGATGAGGTCAACCCATGCGCGAAGGCACCCTTACGCTGGCGCAAGCCGCGGCGCCGGACGAGACGTTTGACATGGTCTTCAGCGTCCACCACGACTATGTCTACCACCTGGCCCGCGCCCTGTTGGGGCATCCGCAAGACGCCGAAGATGTGACCCAAGAGGTATTTCTACGGGTCTATAAAGCCTTGCCGTCCTATACCGCCGAGCGCGGCACCCTGCGCACCTGGCTGACGCGCATCGTGGTCAATAGCTGCCAGACGCACCGGCGGCGCAGCGTCCTGCGCCGGCTCTGGCAACGCCCGCCCACGGCTGGCGACCAGGATGCGGTCCAGGATCTGGCCGACTCCTCGGCCTGGGGCGCCCCCGAGAGCCAGGCGTTGCAGGCCGAGCTCCGCCAGACGGTCAAGACGCTCCTGGCCCGCTTAGGGCTGGAGCACCGCACCGTCCTGGTCTTGCACTACTACCTCGACTTCTCCTGCCCGGAAATTGCCCGCATTCTGGACTGCTCGGAGGGCACCGTCTATTCCCGGCTCCATTACGCCCGGCGCCGGGTGCAGTCCCAGCTGGCCAGCCAGCCCGGGACCCCTGTGGAAAGGTAAGACCATGAATTGCAAGCAGATCGACAAGCTAAAAGAAGCCTATGTCGACGGATTACTCGCGCCGGCCGTGGCGGCGGCGATCACCGCCCATGCCGCCGGCTGCCCCCTTTGCACACACCAGCTGGCCCTGGCGCGGCAAGTCGCCGGGGGCCTGGGCGCGGCCGTCAAGGCGGCGATCGGCCGGCCCGCCGGCGCGCCGGCGAACACCCAGGCACTGCGCGGGCAGCTAGCCCGGCAGCGCGCCCGGCTCTGGCCGGCCAGCAGGCGCCGGCCCGCGCTGGCCTTCGTCATCCCGGCTCTCCTCTTGCTGCTAACCGCGACGATCGGCCTCGCCCAGTACGCCGCCAGCCATACGCCGGACGAGGCCACGAAACGGACCCTGCCTGTGCCCAAAGGCGGCGGGACCGAGGAGCCGCGGCGGACGCCGACTCGCCAGGCCACCGCCCGGCCCAGCGCCACCCGGCGGGCCACCGAAGAGCCGCGCCTGACGGCGACCCACGAGGCCACCCATGAGCCGGGCCCGACGAATACCGCACGCCCCACGGAGGAGCCGCGCCCGACCACCACGCAGGAGGCGACCCACGAGCCGGCGCCGACCAACACCGCGCGCCCCAGCGAAGAGCCCCGGCCCACCGTGACCCACGAGCCGACCCACGAAGCCTCGGCCACGCCGACGCACGAGCCGACCCGCGAGGCTTCGGCCACGCCGACCCATGAGCCGACCCGCGAGGCTTCGGCCACGCCGACCCATGAGCCAACCCACGAAGCCTCGGCCACGCCCACCCATGAACCGACCCACGAGGCTTCGGCCACGCCGACGACCGAGCCGACCCACGAGGCTTCGGCCACGCCCACCCATGAACCGACTCATGAGCCGTCCGCGACCCCTCGCCCTGCGCCGTCCGCGACACCCCGCCCCGCGCCGTCTGCGACACCCCGCCCTGAGCCGTCCGCGACGCCGCCCCCCGAGCCGTCCATGACGCCGACGGTCGCGCCGACGCATGAGCCGACGGCCACGCCCCGGCCGGAGCCGTCGGCCACGCCGACGACCGAGCCGACCCAGCAGCCATCGCCGACGCCGCACGCCGAGCCGACGGCCACGCCGCACGCCGAGCCGACGGCCACGCCGACACCGCGCATTTAAGCGCCGCCACACCGCGACCTCCTGATCCAGCCCGGGTGCTCGGCCCGCTCTCTGGATCAGGAGGTTTCGCCGTGTTAAGGGCTGGTGCCTTTATTTGGGGGCGTCTTCGCCGAGCATGACCTCGATATCGGCCCCCGCCGGCCGGGCCGCACTCCCGCCCGGCCGGACCCGGTCCGCGCCGAGGTGCAGCAGCCCCAGGATGCTCCGCAGGCTGGCCGGCTTCTCCGCTGCTGAAATCGAGGACATAGGTCTGGGGATAGCGGCCCGCCCCGGCATCGGGCGGGTTGCCGACGGCGGCGGCGGGCACGTTGAGCCCGGCGGCCCGCAAGCGGGCCGCGGTCTGCAGGGCCAGCCCCGGCGTATCGGTGCCATTCAGCACCGCGACCACCGCGGCTTCGGCCGCGGCATCCTGCTGGCCAAAGAGCGTCTGGACGGCGGGCCGGATCACGTCCCAGTGCGGTAGCAGCACATCGGCGCCGTCGACGGTCTCCTGGCTGACCATCGTGTCGCCGATCGCCAGCTGGCGCACCTGGTCGCGCGGGATGCTCTGGGCCAGCTTGGCCAGCGAGCCCACCTGCGTCAACGACAGGTCCGTGCGCACCGCGCCTTTGGCATCCACCAGGAGCCTATCGAGCTTGCCGAGGATGTTGATCTGCGTCGCCTCCTCGCGCAGACTCAGCAGCACCGCCTGCTGGCGCGCGTTGCGGCCCAGGTCGCTATCCGAATGGCGGGAGCGGACGTACTGGAGCGCCGTCCGGCCGTCCATATGCTGGAGCCCGGCCGGGATGTAGATGCGCTGATAGGCGGAGCCGTAATCGGCCGGGTACTCGTTATCGATCAGCGGCCGTTGGACGTCGATCGTCACCCCGCCGAAGGCATCCACGATCCGCCGGAAGCCGCTGAAGTCGACCTGGGCGTAGTAATGGACGGGCACCCCGAGATTCTGCTCCACGGTCTGCATGGCCAGCGCGGGCCCACCGCCCGGCACCTGGCCGGTCTCGCCAAACTGGTACGCGGCATTGATGCGGTTCGTGCCGTTCCCCGGGATCGGCACCCAGAGATCGCGCGGGATGGAGAGCAAGGCCGCCGTCTTATGCGCCGGGTCGATGCTCACGAGGATCATCGTATCGCTACGGGAGTCGCCCGGCACCCGGGTATCCAGGCCCAGCAAGAGGATATTGACCCGTTCCTGCTTATCCCAGTCCGGAAAGCCGGCCGTGCCCGCCGGCCGCGGCGGCGGGGTGACAAAGATATCGTTATAGAGCTCTGTGCCCCGGAAGATCCGCGGCGCCAGCACGGCACACAGGGATACGCCAATCAGGGCGAACAGCCCAAGCAGGAGCGGCCGGCGCCGCAGGCCGGTGCGGCGCGGCCGGCGCGGAGCCGCGGGGGGCGCGGAGCGGGCGGGTGGAGTCCCCGGCCGCTCCCTGCGGGGGGCGCTCGGCGCTGGCCGGGGGGGCGGGGCCGCGGGCGGCGCATCGCGGGGCCGGGCCCAACGGGGCGCCGGCGGCAGATCGGTGTCGCGCAGCCGCTGGGCGCCGCGGGACGGCTCATAGGGGCGGCTGCGCGGCGGCTGGTCGGCGGCTGGCATCGGCCGCGTCGCGTCGGGATCGCCCGGCCCCGCCGCCGCGTCGTCGGGCGGGCGGGAGCGCGCCGGCCAGCGGGACGGCCGCGGGCGGGGCCGATCGGGGTCTTGTGGCGGATTGCGATCCAACAGACGCCTCCTCCGGGGCGCGGTGCGGCTTTGTGCTTTGTTATGTAGAGTACATTATAGCACAAATCGCGCCGCACAACCCACGCCTGCAGCCCGGCACGCTTTCCCGGCACAACCCATGCTGTAGGGGCAGGGCGCGCGGCGGGGCGGTTCCTGCCGTTATACAAAGGTACAGCCGGGGCCCCGTTGACCCCCTGGCTAGAGAGGGATGCCACATGGGCCAGGATTACCGAGGCAGTACTGGGGCCGACAACCAGGACGAAGACCACCTGGAGACCCATCCCCGCCGGCCGCCGAGTAATGCTGATAGTACGGCGCCGCGGGTGCTCGGGGATCCCGGCGGGCCCGGCCCACGCCCGGCCCCTCAGGGGGGACCCCTCGCCCTGCGCCCGGCGGGGCCGCCTCCGCCGCCGCGGCCGACCCCGCCCCCGACCGTATTCGTGAGCTCTGGCCCGGCCGCGCCCGGCCCGGCCCTACCATCCTTCGCGCGGCGGAACACGGGCAATGCCTGTATCTGGCTGCTGGCCCTGGGCGCGATCGTCATACTCGCCTGTGCCCTGCTGGGGGCGGGCGTGCTCAAAGATGGGCTCAACGGCCTGACCGGCATGGTCCCCCGCTTCCCCAGCCTGACTCTGCTGACCCCGACGGTGATTATCCAGCCGCAAGGCCCTGCCGTCGTCCAGCAGATCCAGGCGTTGAGCCGGATCGAGACCGCGCAGTACAGCATCGAGCGTGTCCTGACCGGCGAGTCGACGGGCGTGCTGCCGTTTATGGACAGCGACAAGATCTTGTTCATCGCCCATGGCGACGTCATCGCCGGCGTGGACCTCAGCCGGCTGAGCGATGCCGATGTCCAGGTCGTGAGCGATACGGTGACGATCCGCCTGCCGGCGGCCGAAATCTTGACCCACCGCCTGGATAATCAGAAATCGCGCGTGTATGACCGGCAAACGGGCTTCTTCCGCCAGGCCGACCCGAACCTGGAAACCCAGATTCGGCAGGAGGCGGAAAAGGAGATCACCGATGCGGCGGTCGAAGACGGCATTTTGAAAACCGCGCAGGACAATGCCGAAAAGACGGTGCGCATCCTGTTACACAGCCTGCATTATGACACGGTCATCTTTGAGCCGCCGCTGGCCCCCGCGCCGACCAACCTGGCGACCCCCGACCTGAGCCCGGCCGCCAATCCCGTGACCCCGACCCCCTGAGCCGGCACGCGCCGGGCTATAAAGGAGCGCTATGAAGTTACCCGGGCGACAACCGAAGATCCAGCCGGTCCGTACCGTGCCGCCCCGGCTGCCGGGACCCTTACAATACCTCGACCTGCTGCCGATGCTGACCCTGGCGCGCACCCTGACCCGGGATCTGCCCCGCGGGGCCTACCCCCTGTTGGCCCTGGTGATCTGGCGGACGATCCAAAGCGAGCGCCGCAACCACAGTAAGGCGCTCCTGGACGCCGAGCGGGAAGCCATCCGCCGCTCGCAGCCCGTCTATGTCGTGAAACCGAAAAAGAAACGGTTTCTGCTGTTTTAAAAGGAGGATCCGATGGCAAAGAACTCGAACCCATCCCGGGGCAACGGTAAAGGCAAAGTCCAATCGACGGCGGAGGTGCAGCCGGTGCTGGGTCAGCGGGGGCGCGAAATTCAACGATACGGCACGGTGCGCTATCTGCCGATCGGGCTGGACGAGCAGGCCCGCCAGCAGAGCGCGGAGATCTTGAACCAGATCCTGGCCGACACGATCACCCTGTACAGTATGTACAAAAAGCACCACTGGCAGGTCGGCGGCCCGACCTTCTACCAGCTGCACCTGCTCTTTGATAAGCATGCCGACGAGCAGCTCGCGCTCGTCGATCTGATTGCCGAGCGCATCCAGACGCTCGGCGGCATCTCGACGGGGATGCCGGGGGACGTCGCCCGGCTGACCCGCGTCGAGGCGCCGCCGCCCGGCGTGGAAGAAGTCCCGGTGCAGATCTCCCGGCTGCTCGAAGCCCACGAGCTGATCTGTAACGAGGCGCGCGACGCGATCGAGGCCACCGAGAAGACGAAGGACTGGGGCACCAACGACCTGTTAATGTCGGATGTGCTGCGCCGCAACGAGCTCCAGATCTGGTTTGTCGCGCAGCATATCGTCGACGAGCCGCTGGTGAAGACGGGCGAGCGCCGCTGACGGGTCCGCCACTGTTGTCGAATGGCTAGTGCAGCACCGCCGCCAAAAAGCGCTCGATCG